>JANMEI010000078.1:0-15820 GCA_031376865.1 Acidimicrobiia bacterium
CCCGCAAGCAAGCAAAGGTCACCTTCGCACTAACTCCGGCAACGCTTGTGGGCGAAGAAGGCAAGGGGTGGACCTATCTGTCAAAGATGCTGGACCTCGCGGCCGTTGCATTGTCAGCCGAACAAGTTGGCGGCGCTCAAAAGGTGCTCGACATGAGCGTCGAGTATGCCAAGGTCCGTGTGCAGTTTGGTCGTCCAATCGGTTCGTTCCAGGCCATCAAACACAAGTGTGCAGATATGTTGCTTGAGGTTGAATCGGCAAAGTCCGCTTCGTATTACTCCTGGTGGGCTGCGGCCGAAGACAACGATGAGTTGCCAGTCGTGGCATCGTTGGCCAAGGCGTATTGCTCCGAGGCGTACTTCCACGCCACCGCCGAAAATATCCAAATCCACGGTGGCATCGGCTTCACCTGGGAACACGACGCTCACCTGTACTTCAAGCGTGCCAAGTCATCCGAGCTTCTCTTCGGTGACCCCACCTACCACCGCGAGCAACTCGCCACTCGCATCGGCATCTAAGCACTAGGAGAGAGGTTGCCCGCAACGCTGCGGGCAATCCACCTCCTAGTGGGGTGCGGAGGTGGATTGCCGCACCCTGCCGGACTAGCTATCGGGGTCTGTCCGCATGGGCTTCGCGTACGCGGGGCGGATGGATTTCCAGATCAACGAAGCGAATGGTTTGCCATCGAACATCTTGAACAATACGGCGCGATGCTCGTACGGCGCGAAGTATTCAGCAACAGATTTTCGATCACGATCAGCCGATGCCCGTGGATCAGCCATTGCGGCGGTGCAGGCTGATTCGATCGCATCGAACTGCGCCTGCAACCCATCGGCCGTTTTGCGAACCCACTCGTAAAACTCATCGGGGACCTGCTCCAACCACTGATCGAGCGGAAGTCCTTCTGCCAGCGATTCCCACACGTTCACCGTCGACACCCCCGTGATCAATCGATGAAGTCGAACATAGTCAGCAAGCTTCAGCTTCACTCGTAACGACGGGCCTCCGGAGTCCTCGGGATCAAACCGAACCACCACTCCCTCGCTAGCAGTGCCAGAAGCGGACGACTGATCAACGTATGCGCGCACATCATCGAAACGCGTGAACGAGTGTCGAGGCGCGATTGGTCCTGGCCAGTCCTCTGGCAGAGGTAGGTCAGAACCTGTCTCGATGTCGATCACCGCCAACAGCACGAGATCGTTTGTGTCGCCATAATCAACGACGATGCGGTTGCTCGGGAAAATGATCTCGAACAAATATGTTGTGCCAACCAGTCGGGGTGCCATCGCGTAGCGAGCCCGAAACAGTGCTGTTGCGTGAAGGGCCTGATCAGACGCAAACGATCCTCGCGTCGCGATAGATGGTCCTTCAGGCGCGTCGTACAGAATGCCCAACGATCCATCCATTTTGTCCAACACTTGGAATGGCCGATCCAAAGGCAACGTACCTTCGTCGTGTTCGCCAAGATTGAAAAACTTCGGGAACGGGCGCGCCACAACCACATTGGTGGTGGTGTCCACGATCAACCCGCGACACGCCATCGAGACCTCATCCCACACCCGCTCGTATTGCGCACGAGCGGTGTAGTTATAGATGGTGAGCGACGGAGTGATGGGATGGGTCTGGCGGCCGACGACGCCGTCAGCCAGGTGCTTCTCGAGCTTCTCGAGTGGCAACAATTCAAACAGCTTCATACGCGTACCTAGAAATCTCCTGGCGCAACCTGCAAGCAGGTCAAACCCAAACGCCGCCACGTATCGACCACCTGCTGGCGATCATCCAAGACGAACAGCACATTCCATCGGGGCTCTATATGCGTCCGGTACAACTCTTCTTTAATGATGGAATCCTGGCGCTGATCGCCGGTGGCGCGCATCCACAACTCGTCGTACCGAATGCCGTTAGCCGCTAGCCACGCTTCAGTTTGTTCACGATGTTCTGACTGTCGACCTGAACACAGCACCACCCGTTCGTAACGAGCAACCACATCTGCCACCGGCACGTTAAGCGCATCGCGTTCGCAGCTAGCGGCGTCGTATGGAGAACGATCGGTGATGATCGCTAGCGTTCCATCGAGATCGACAACGATGCAGGTGGGTAACAAGGGATCGTGAACCGGGGGAGTAGGAACAACTTCGAGGTGCCGTTTGTACATGTCACGTATGACCTTTTCGCCCACCGATCGAGCGCGTTGTAGGTCGCGCTTGATGCACTCCGCTATCGGCACATCCGTGAAATCCTGAATTTGTACCTTGGCAACCCCATTCATCAATTGGGAGATGTGATCGAAGTGACGCGTTGCCAAGTTGGTGTCGTCGATGATGACATCGAAGCCCTGCCCAACCAGTAACTGGACCAAGGCGTCTCGCGCTCGTTCAACGGATCGTTCGTTAGCCTTGGAGAACTTGCCATCGTGCAGCATGTCGCGAAGGTCGTCCTTGTTGACTCGCTTAAATCGGTCGGGGTACTTTGCGACTTGCTCCTTCGCCCACGTGGATTTTCCGCTGCCTGGCAAACCCTTCGTCAGAATGACCCGTGGCTTGCGGGGGTTCTGGGTAGGCGCCTCTGAAAATGCGGGCTGGGTAACTGGTTCAACATCCGACATATCCACCATCTTCGTCGATAACTCAAAGCGATTCCTCGGGATTTGTGTGGATTGCCGACGCAGGTTCAAAACTGTGATGATGGGCGGATGTCGAACCAACATCCCTTTACGCGTGGAATGCATCAGCTGGGCGATGAGACTTACGCCTGGCTGCAGCCAGACGGCAGCTGGGGTTGGAGCAACGCCGGGCTCATCACATCCAACGGAACGTCGTTGCTGATCGACACCCTGTATGACCTTCATCTCACGAAGGCAATGCTCGACGCCTTCGGCGCAATCACGATGAACGCGCCTATCGACATCCTTGTCAACACCCACGCTAATGGTGACCACTGCTACGGCAACGAATTGGTGGTAGGTGCACAGATTATTTCGAGCACTGCGACCGCTGAGGAAATGAGTGATGTTCCGCCTTCAATG
The DNA here is from genome assembly GCA_031376865.1 of Acidimicrobiia bacterium. GTDB lineage: Bacteria > Actinomycetota > Acidimicrobiia > Acidimicrobiales > JANYDT01 > JANNBN01. The sequence goes on from JANMEI010000078.1 coordinate 3,026, forward strand.
ATGCAAGCGTTGAGCGCCATGCCCGGAGAAACTGGCGATGTGTTCAAGCAGTATTTTGGGTCGTTCGATTTCACCGGAATCACGCTCACATTGCCTACCCGGACGTTTGATGGTCAGTTGCAGGTACACGTAGGAAACAAGCCCGTTGACCTGGTGGAAGTGGGTCCTGCCCACACCAAAGGCGACGTGCTTGTCCATTCCCCGGAAGACGGCGTCGTGTTTACCGGCGACATTCTATTCATCGGAGGAACTCCAATCGTATGGGCGGGGCCACTGGCTAACTGGGTGAAAGCATGCGACACGATCATCGAATTCGGCGCAGCGACGATCGTTCCGGGACACGGGCCGGTGACCGACGCCGATGGTGTTCGAGCCGTCCGTGACTACCTAGCCACCGTCGATGCTGAAGCCGCAGCTCGCCAAGCAAGTGGCATGAGCGCATGGGATGCGGCTCAAGAAATTCATCGATCAATGTGGGGCAAGGTTCCTACTCTGCCGGAATGGGGAGAGTTCGGCCGCATTGTGGTCAACGTCGACACGTCCTACAAATCGCGTGATGCCACACATCAAAGTGCCGACGTCTTAGAGCAGTTCAAACGAATGGCCAAGTTAGAGCATGAAACGGCAAGCTAGTCGTGTTGGCGCGATATGCGTGTGCACGCTGACTATCAGCGCGCATGTCATGTTTACCGATGTGCTTGCAGCGTCACAGCCCGGTTCGTGGCAACAACTGTCACTAGTACCTGGTTCGGCCACCACTCAGGTTGTCTCCGTTGCGCAAATCAAAACTGTTGATGGCAGTACGTCGTGGGTGATCGGAGGGGCTACCGCGGCATCGCCACCAGCGCGCCGTGTGGGTAAGTAGCGATCTGAAATCGTTCACCGCGGTCACCATGAAACCCAACGATGGTTATGGACAGATCGCCGAAATGTTTGGTGTCGCAGCAACTGGAATGCCTGACGACAGCGGTGCTGTTGACATCGCTGCCATCGGCCAAGCTTTCGGCGGCGCGCACGGTAACCCCCGCACTGCAAGTTGGGATGGCAACACATCGGCTCTCAGCGAAGTGCGAACCAATTTCGAGTTGTACAACGGCCCTCGGCAAATCTCGGTGAAAGCAATCACCGCACTCAGTAATGCGGCCACGAAGGGCTACGTGATCTTCGGATCGAGAGTCAACCAAAACGGACGGCTCGGTGCAGCAAGTTGGTTTAGCCCCGATGGATCTGAATTTGTCCTGGCTGACAGCGACCCCCAACTTTCGAGTGCACCCAATGAACAGGTCCAGGCCCTGGATGTGATCACCGGCCCGCAAGGAGAAGCAATCGGGGCGGGCGAACGTTTGTGGTGGGACCCTGCAAACTCCGCAGACACCATCGACACCGACGCAATGCTGTGGCGCAGTGATAATGGCAAGTCCTGGCAGCGATGGACACCACCCGGTTTCGCGTTGGGTGGGCCCGGCGAGCAACGGATCCAGAAGATCGCAGTCCACAACATTGAAGTAGCTGCGGCTGGAACCGAAACCCGAAACGGCATCACCAAAGTCGTCTTTTGGGCGCCGGGTGGAAAGAAGACGGTGATCACCGCATTGGGTTCGTCCGATGACCCACTCTCCACGGTGACAACGCTGGCTCGAGTGGGCACTCGATGGTTCGTCGGTGCGAGGATCGGCGGTGTCCTTCGATTGTCGATGCGCGCTGACGGACCGAACAAGTGGAACAGGGTTGATCTACCCAAGTCGCTGCCAAGCGGCGGACGAGCCCGTCTCATCGTCTTCTCCGATACTGGATCATCGCTACTGGTGGGCGCAGCAGGCTTGAACGGGGGCGGATTGTAGTCCCGGGAGTTAACTGCAGGTTAAGAGTGCTTGTTTGTGACCAGATGACAGCGCTTACAGCGTTCCCCGCTACCCGCGTTCACTGGCGCAACCTGTGACGGTGGCTACACTATGAGGGCTCGGGAAAGGTCGATAGCCACGCACATGGCTGTTCGGTCCCCCCACACAACCCGGCAAAGGGCCGGGTACACACCACACCACCTAGGGGTAAAGCGTGCAAAAGCGTATTGGAGTTGCAGCGGTTCTTTCCGTTGCGCTGCTTGGTAGCGTCTCGGCCAACTCGGCCGGCGCAGCCGCATCAGTGAAGTGCCCGAAGGGCATCAAGTTCGCCTTCATGGGCGCACTGTCCGGCGAAAATGGTGCACTTGGCCAGAACATGGTCGATGGCGCGATGATCGCAATCAACGACTGGAACAAGGCCAACAAGAGCTGCCAGGTCAAGTTGGAAAAGTTCGACTCACAGGGTGACCCTGCACAGGCAACACCATTGGCACCAAAGGTTGTCGCCGACAAGAACATCGTGGCTTTGATCGGCCCCGGTTTCTCTGGCGAAACCAAGGCAACCATGCCTGTTTACGAAGCAGCAAACCTGCCGATGATCACTCCTGGCGCCACCAACGCCAAGTTGCAGACCAACGGCTGGAAGATGTTCCACCGCATCCTTGCCAACGACGACAAGCAGGCTCCAGGCGTTGTTGCATTGATCAAGAAGAAGGGCTTCAAGAAGGTCGGCGTTATCGACGACGCTTCGGAGTATGGCAAGGGTCTTGCCGACACCGTCCGCAAGGAATTGGGCGCGCTCAAGGTTGCCGATGACACCATCGACGCCAAGGGCACCGATTTCTCAGCAGCAGTCAACAAGATGAAGGCAGCTGGCGTGGACTCCGTGTTCTACGGCGGCTACTACGCAGAAGCAGCAAACCTTCTCAAGCAGATGCGTGACGCTGGCGTGACCGCAACGTTCGTTGCCGGTGACGGCGTGCTCGACCAGAAGTTCATCGACAACGCTGGTGCAGCTGTTGCCGAAGGCTCATTGTTGACCGCTACCGGTGCTCCTTCAAACGTGAACGCAGCCTTCTTGGCCAAGTTCCAGAAGGCATACAAGAAGGACCCAACGCTGTACGCCCCAGAGGCATACGACTGCGCCAAGGTGTTCCTTGACGGTTTGGCAGCCAAGAAGTTCGACCGCAAGTCGATGGCTACCTACGTCGCGAGCTACAACAAGAAGGGTGTCACCAAGCAGATCAAGTTTGATGAGACTGGCGAAGTTGCCGGCGACGCCGTATACGCCTATGTCGTCAAGGGCGGAAAGATCGACGGCGAAGGCCAGATCTGATTCCCTGCGGATCAACTTGATCCGCACACAAAGTAACTCAGAGGGGGCTCTTCCGACGAATCGTTGGCAGGGTCCCCTTTTTCGTTGATTGCCACCTTTGATCCGCCGAATATCTGCGGCGTGATGAATGTCACGTCTAAATTCGTATTAGCTTCTGCCGGTCCCCTTGACCGCCTCCACCACACAAGGCTCTGCATGCTTGCAGCACTCTCAATTCAGAACTTCATCGATACGTTCTGGCCAAACACCATTGACGGCCTTGCCCTCGGAGCGATGTATGCGCTCGTCGCACTTGGCTACACGTTGGTTTATGGCGTCTTACGGCTGATCAACTTCGCTAACTCAGAAGTGTTCATGATCGGCACCTTCGGTTCCGTGATCGCCCTGAAACTTGTCGGGATCGGGGTCAACGACATTCCGACTAACGGCGCAAAAGCCATCGGAACATTGATGCTGATGTTGTTGTTCAGCGTCGTGTTCTCAACGGTGACCGCAATTGCACTTGAACGATTTGCGTATCGACCGTTACGCAAGCGAAATGCCCCCCGTCTCGTTTTCTTGATCTCGGCGATCGGAGCGTCACTGACGTTGGCCGCCGGTGTCGAGCGGTTCGGACCGAAGAAGAGCGAGAAATATTCGACGGGCCAGCCGTTGAAATCCACCACGCAGTTTGTGGCTGGCTCCGTGGCCGGTCGACATATCTTGGTGATGTTCGGTGCAATCGCCATGATGCTCCTGCTCACCGTGTTGGTTGCCAAAACTCGTCTCGGGCGTGGCATGCGTGCCGTGGCACAGGACTCCGAATCTGCCCGCATACTTGGTGTCAACACTGAACAAATCATCTTGGTGACGTTTGCACTTGGTGGCTTGATGGCTGGAGCAGCGGCGTTTCTGTACATGGTCTATTACAAGAGCACTTCGGCCACGGTGGGATTCCTCCTTGGCGTGAAGAGTTTTACCGCCGCGGTATTGGGCGGTATCGGCAACATCAAGGGAGCGTTAGTAGGTGGTCTCCTGCTTGGAGTGTTAGAAAACTGGGGAGCGGGGCTCTTCGGTGGTGAATGGAAAGACGTGGTCGCCTTCGTGATCTTGGTGTTAGTGCTGATGTTCCGTCCGACCGGTCTTCTTGGAGAGTCACTCGGAAGGGCACGAGCATGAACCAGACACCTCAATCCGGCGACAACATTCCGTTTGACGATTCAATGTCCAGCGAGTTTCTCCGCACAGCTGCGGCGCCGAAGACGGTCCATTCGATTCCCTTTGGCGATGCATTTAAAGCGCTGCCTACTGCGGTCAAAGCTGCCATAGTCGCTCCATTGATGCTGATCCTCGTTGCATTGCCGTGGCTCTCGGTACTCAACAAAACTTGGATTAGCGGTATCCCGTTCATTCCAACGACCGGTGGCAACTTTCCTGCGGTTCTGACGGCGCTCGTCGTGCCCTTCGTCTTGATCACACTGGGCCTCAACGTGGTGGTGGGTCAGGCAGGATTGTTGGACCTTGGCTACGTCGGCTTCTTTGCGATCGGGGCGTACACCATGGGTGTGCTCACGTCGCAACACGCGAAGTGGGATGGCATCTTGTGGCTTGCCGCGCTTGTTATCGCAGTTGCCGTTGCGATGCTGGCCGGTGTCATTCTTGGCGCCCCCACGCTGCGGCTACGAGGTGACTACCTCGCCATCGTTACCTTGGGATTCGGAGAGATCATCCGCATCATCGCCAAAAACACGGCATGGCTCGGAGCATCCGAAGGCATCAGCAACATCAAGTCCATGCCCTCGTTCTTGTGGTTCAAAATCGATGTGTTGGAAAGCCGTTGGTTGTGGGTGATCGGCCTCGCCGTTATCGGGTTCGTGATGTTCTTGTTGCGGCGGCTCGAGTTCAGCCGAGTCGGTCGGGCATGGTCGGCGATTCGGGAAGATGAAGACGCCGCCGAATTGATGGGTGTACCTACGTTCTCGTTCAAACTTTGGGCGTTTGCGATCGGCGCTGCAGTTGGCGGTTTGGGTGGCGTGTTCTACACAACCCGAACGTCAGCGATCTACGAGCGAAGCTTCACCATCCAGCAATCAATCTTGTTTTTGGCCGCAGTTGTTCTCGGTGGTTTGGGTAACCGTTGGGGCGCCGTGTTGGGCGGGTTCCTCGTGGCGTGGGGTCCGGAGAAACTTCGAGACATTGCTCCAGATTTTCTCAAAGAGAAATACGACTTCTTTGAAAAAATCGATCTTCTCCGCTTTTTCTTGTTCGGTCTAGTGCTGTTGGTCATGATGATTTTCCGCCCACAAGGCTTGTTGCCACGAAAAGTTAAAGCTCGACGCGCCGCTGGCGACAGCGGGGTCGCCGGAGAAAACTCCGCAGGACTCATTGCTGCAGCGTTGCTTAATGTGCAAATCGGTGCAGCTGGGTTGTTGGTTCCGTTTGTTGGATTGTTTGCACTGATCAAGGGCAACGCCCTTCGAAAACAGGCAACTCAAGCCGGCGAACCCGAGCCCGGTCACAACGTGGTCGCTCGTCGAATTGGGTTGATTGGCTTGATCATGAGCCTGACGCTTGCGTGGATGGTGATCCGCCCGAGATTCGATCCAGTCGCTGAAGGTGACTCCTGTGATGTCACCGAAGTCGGCAAGATCCAGGATGACTTGAAATGCCAGACCGACGAAGAAGGCAAGAATTTCTGGTCGTTCAACGCGGACGAAGATCCAGGTGAAGCAGATCCTGCTGAAGAAGATCTTCCTTCCGATACCACCGCAACTGGAGGGGAGTCCTGATGGCATTCCAACGTGTAGTTGACCGCAGCGAGATGGCCAGTTCCGCCAAACCGGATCGGATTCTGGAAGTTGATCACGTCACCATGAAGTTCGGTGGTGTGACTGCGCTCTCGGACGTTGACTTCCACATTGATCGTGGTGAGATCCTCGGCCTGATCGGCCCGAACGGGGCCGGCAAGACAACATGTTTCAACGTGATGACCGGTGTGTACGAAGCAACCACCGGGCAGGTTCGTTTTGAAGGCAAGCCGCTGATTGGTTTGAAGCGATACCAGATCACCCGGCTGGGTATTGCTCGCACGTTCCAAAACATTCGACTCTTTCCCGAGATGACGGCACTCGATAACGTGATGGTTGGGGGCGACACCCACAACAAAACCAGCGTGGTGCAAGCGTTGTTGCACCTTCCTATTCATAAGAAGGAAGAAATCGAAGGTCGTAAGCGCGCTGAGGAACTACTTGAATTCATGGGGATCGCCGATTCGCGCGACGATCTTGCCAAGAACCTCCCGTACGGTTACCAACGCCGCCTCGAAATTTGTCGTGCCTTGGCGACCAACCCCAAGTTGGTGTGTCTCGACGAACCCGCTGCCGGTTTTACGCCTGCCGAGAAAATTCGTTTGATGGACCAAATTCGCGAGATCCGCAACCAGGGTTACACCGTGCTGTTGATTGAGCACGACATGAGCCTGGTGATGGGAGTCACCGACCGTATCGTGGTGTTGGAGTTCGGCAAGAAGATCGCCGAAGGTTCGCCGTACGAAGTGCAAAACGACCCACGAGTGATCGAGGCATACCTCGGTGTCGATGAAGGCGAAGAGTCGCTGGTGAAGGAAGACGTGTAAGTCATGGCATTGCTCGAAGTCAAAGACCTGCAGGTTTACTACGGCCAGATTCAGGCCATCAAAGGCATCTCGTTCTCGGTTGAAGAGGGCGAAATCGTCACGTTGATCGGGGCCAACGGTGCCGGTAAAACGACGACGATGAAAACCCTGTCGGGTGTACGCCCAGTCAAGGTTGGGTCCGTCACGTTCAAAGGCGAAGACATCACTAACGCGCCATCACACAAGCGCGTAGCGATGGGTTTGTGTCAGGCGCCCGAAGGCCGTGGCATCTTTCCGGGGATGAGCGTGAAGGAAAACCTGGAAATGGGGATGTACCTTCGCAAAGACGCCAAGTCACCAGAGGCGGCCGCCGACCTCGAAAACGTTTTGACGCTTTTTCCCCGATTGAAAGAGCGTTACACCCAAGCCGGTGGTTCCATGTCTGGTGGCGAGCAGCAAATGCTGGCGATCGGTCGCGCGCTGATGAGCCGCCCAAAACTGTTGTTGCTCGATGAACCATCGATGGGTCTTGCGCCGATGTTGATCAACCAGATCTTCTCGATCATTCGCGAAATCAATAGCCAGGGTGTCACCGTGCTGTTGGTGGAGCAGAACGCGTCGAAGGCTCTCAAGATTGCTAATCGTGCATATGTTTTGGAAACCGGGAGCATCGTCAAGACCGGTCCTGGGCTTGAGTTGCTCGACGATCCGTCTGTCAAAGCTGCCTATCTCGGCGGTCATTAACACTCAGGCGAGTTGGTCGAGGGATCCGGATCACGGTTTTGTTCGGTTCCCGGGTCACCTTCCAGGTTGGGTCTGGCCATTGTCGGCGCCTGGCTTTGTCGAGTTCGGCCCGTACCTCTCGTGCCACCTTTGCCAGCGGTATCGAGTGATCAAATCGAAGTATCCGGACGGCCTTGCCAATGTGGTTGTCGCGTTTGCGTTCAGCCTCTCGGCGATCCTTGTGGTACTTATGACTGTCAAACTCGACCGTGACGCCAACGGTGTATTCGCCAACATCGGGAAACACGGTTCGGGTCTCGCCCGATTCGTCGTCGATGACAGTGAGGGTTTCTTGTCGGTCGAGGTGCCCAAGACCTTCTAACCGAAAAGCCTGCACGCCGCGGGTTTCGTAGATACTGCCTGTTGGGCGACAACCGGGAGGTCGTTGCCTCAACACGGTTCGAAGTTTCCCCGCACCGGGTCGCATCAAGTGGGAAAGTTGCTCCAGGCGTTCCAATGTGTCGCGGTCCCATGCGGTCGGGTCGGTTGGCACCGATGACCGCAGCGCCGACTCCACGACGATTTCCAAATCTTTGAGGGTTAGCAGTCGTGAGAGATCAAGAATTGTTCGAGCTTTGCTTGTCATCGGGAACCCAAGGTGCGTCAGGTCCTTGACCACATCGAGGTCGGCAAGATCTCGAGTTCGATGGATCAACCCGTCCTTCGGATGAAAGGTTGATCCGTATGGGACAGTGATCTCTGGTTTTGGTCGAGGTTCATCTGTGTACAGATCAAACCGATGAATCGCTGCGGCAGCCCGGTGACTCAAAACGGCGGAAGGTCCGCCGCGATCAAGCAATACCTGTGCTGTTGCGTTCCAAGCAAAGTTTGGGGGGCTCGTGGCATCGCCAGCTTCGTAGTACCTACCCGGCAGGACCGAGGTGATGACCAGTTGACGGCGAGATTGGCGAATCTGAAAATCAGACCATCCTGCTTCCAACAGCTGCCGGCGAGTAATTGTCATGCATTAACAATGCATTTCATGTTGATCGTCGTCAACCCCTGAAACGGGTTGTGCCGGATATTCGTTGTTTGTGCCGGGTTTTGGCGTAGCCAAAACCCGGCACAAATAACCAAGAGTTGGCACAAGGCAACGGCGGGGCGGCGGAGGCCGAGGGATTACAAGCCGGGGAATTGAAACGCGTCTTGGCCCAGGTAGGCCGCTCGGGCGCCGACCCCAAGAAATTGCGTGATGGTAGCGGCTGTCTCCCACAGCAGCGTCGAGGCCCCCGTCTGAAACAACAGCAGAAACAGCAGGATTATCCCGAACTGTCGAATCGGCGCAATCGCCTTCAACACGGACTCGGGTAAGTACGGAGCTAACACCCCGAATCCATCGAGACCTGGCATCGGGATGAGGTTCAACAATCCGGTCGAAATCTGTAGCAACACCAAAAACGCCATCGCCACAAGCAGAACCGGACGGGAATCAAACAACCCAATCCGAATCAGCGTTCCGAGCACGGCGGCAATCACGAAGTTGGCAGCGGGCCCTGCTAGCGACATCAACGAACGCATCGACTTTTTGGGAATCAAACCGTGGTTGATCCACACAGCACCACCGGGCAATCCGATCCCGCCCAGCAACAAGAACAACACCGGTAACCCGAGCGACAATCCAACGTTGGCATAGCGACGAGGATCAAGCGTCAAGTAGCCCTTTGAAGCGACCGTGCGATCGCCTCCCATGAACGCAGTCGACGCATGCCCAAACTCGTGCAAACACAGCGACAGGATCCAACCGGAAAACACAACCGCCCGCACAGCCCAGCGGTACGGGCCGGCGGGGGTGACAGTCCATGCCCACACGCATGCTGCCAGGAACGCTCCGAGCACCACCAAAAAAATAGGCGATGGACGAACCTTGCCTGCCAGCTCTGACGCCGTGGCGGGCCCAGCCGTGGCTTCTCGAATCTCGGCGATGCAACCAACGCACAGCAATCCGGCATCGGTGGAACGAAGGCAATCGTGACACCACGGCTCGTGGCATCGCCCGCAGGTAGAAATTGCTTCACGGTCTGGGTGCACGGAACAACTGGTCACCCGCGCAACACTAAGGCGTGTTTCAGCGATTACCGTTGCAACGCCATGTTTGAAAGCCTTTCTGACCGTTTCGACGGCATTTTTTCCAAACTTCGAGGCAAAGGCCGCCTCAGCGAGGCCGATGTCGACGAAGTCCTGCGCGAAATTCGTGTTGCGCTCCTCGAAGCCGACGTCAACATCACCGTTGTCCGTGGGTTGATTACTCGCATCCGAGAGCAGCTGATCGGTGCCGAAATTTCGGCTGCGCTCAATCCAAGCCAGCAAGTAATCAAGGCCGTCAATACCGAGCTCACCAATGCGCTCGGCGGCGAGACCCTACAGATCCGCTTTGCCAGCAAACCCCCAACGGTCATTCTCATAGCGGGCCTCCAAGGCGCGGGCAAAACCACCAACACCGCCAAGCTGGCCAAGTGGTTCAAGGCTCAGGGCCGTAATCCACTACTCGTCGGTGCTGACTTGCAACGCCCCGCCGCGGTGCAGCAACTTCGCATCTTGGGTGAGCAAGTTGGGGTGCCGGTCTACAGCTCAGCCACCGATCCGGTGAGCGTTGCCAAAGAAGGCCTCGAAGAAGCCCGTCGTCTGGGCAAAGACGTGCTGATCGTCGACACCGCAGGTCGGCTCAGCATCGATGTCGAGCTGATGGACGAGGTGCGTCGCATCTCCGAAGCGGTGCAACCCGACTACACCTTCCTTGTCATTGACGCCATGACCGGTCAAGACGCTGTCAATACAGCGCTCGCGTTCCACGAGACCCTTGCGATCGACGGCGTCATCATGACGAAGCTCGATGGCGATGCGCGCGGTGGCGCCGCCCTCAGCGTCAAAGAAGTAATCGGTCGGCCAATCGCATTTGCCTCAACGGGCGAAAAGCTGGGGGACTTTGATCAGTTCCATCCAGAACGTATGGCTGGGCGCATCTTGGGCATGGGCGACGTGATGACGCTCATCGAACAGGCCGAAGCGGTCTTCGATCAGGACCAGGCCGAAAAAGCGGCCGAATCGTTGATGTCGGGCAAGTTCACGCTCGACGATTTCCTTGAGCAAATGCGGTCTGTTCGCAAAATGGGCCCGATGAAAAACCTTCTTGGCCTCATGCCAGGGATTGGTAAAGAACTAAAAGACGTCGATCTCGACGAACGAGAGCTGGATCGGGTCGAGGCGATCATCTGTTCAATGACCCGGATCGAACGAACCGATCCATCGGTGATGGATGCCAGTCGTCGTCAACGGATTGCGACCGGTTCGGGCCGTCCGCTCTCCGAAGTCAATAACTTGCTGAAGCAATTCGGTGAGATGCAAAAGATGATGAAGTCCCTCGGCCCTGCGATGATGCCCAAAGGTGGCGGAGCGCTCAGCAAAATGAAACAAGCCCGCGCGATTCAAAAGGGTCTGAGCGACGGCAGCGTCGACGCTGCTCAATTGGAAGCGCTCGGCATGAACCTCCCCGGGGGAACTGCTGGAGTCGGCGGCGGACTGGGTGGGGGACTGGGAAGCTTTGGGAAACCGAAACCGTCCCTGCCGTCGTTACCGACGCTCCCTGCTTCTGGCGCCGGGCGTGGCGGCGGTCGCGTTACCGCTCCTGGCAGCCAGTCAGCGCCGAAGCCAAAGAAAAAGAAAAAGCGCTAACTTCACTCATATTGGTTAAATCGCGCTAAAGCTCGCTAAATCCGATTGACGGTTTCGCTGATGCTTCCCTACGCTGCACCCGTTGACGCTTTTCAATCCCCCTGAAAAGGTACCGACTTGACGAGAGGGCGCCTCCCCCCAGAGCGCCCTCTCCTCGCGTCTGCACCAAAGCTCGGTGGTCGGGCTGGGGATGGGGCCCTGCTAACCTCTTCAAGCCCTCGGGAACGTCTCGTACTGAGTCTGTCCCGGGACACCACTTTTTGATTCAGGAGTAACTGTGTCCGTCAAGCTTCGCCTCATGCGCATGGGAAAGACCAAAGCGCCCACCTATCGCATCGTCGTTGCCGACGCTCGCACCCAACGTGATGGCCGTTTCATCGAGATTCTCGGTACCTACGAGCCGTTGCACGAACCAAACAAGGTCACGTTGAATAACGACCGTGCGGTTCACTGGCTCAACCATGGCGCGCAGCCAACCGATACCGTGCAGAAGCTGTTGCAACAAAGTGGCGCCTGGGCCACTGCTGGCAAGACTCCGGTCGTGCCAACGGTGAAGACCGGCAAAACCAAAGTCGCTAAGTAATCCACAACATGGCTGATCCCAACGCCGTTGTCGGGTACCGAGCTCAAAACGTGTTGCAGTACCTGGCCGAGTGCCTGGTCGACGAGCCCGACAGTATCGAGATCACCATGTCGCAATGGAAAAACCGCGTCAGCCTGACGCTGGCTGTTGCTCCAGACGATATGGGCAAAATCATCGGTCGCCGTGGTCGTACTGCACAAGCCTTGCGTTCCCTCGTTCGTGCTGCTGGCGCTATCGACCAGCAAGACACGTTCCTCGACATCGTTGACTAACTCAGGGTTGATTCGTTCATCGTTGCGCTCTTCGCGCAAGTCCGCACCCCAACTGAAACGCAGGTACCCATGACCGACCCCGTACTCCTCGAGGTCGGTCGTGTCGCGAAACCGCATGGTTTACGAGGCGAGGTGATTGTGTCGCTGACGACGGATCGCATCGAACGGCTGAACAAGGGCAATGTGCTGATCACCGCCCGCGGCCCGCTCACGATTGTGTCGTCTGCCAAACATCAAGAGCGGTGGCGTGTCCGTTTTGAGGGATACGACGATCGCAACGCGGCGGACACGCTGCACGGCTTAGCTCTGCATGCCGAAGCCATCGATGATCCGGACGCTTACTTTGTGCACGAACTGATCGGATGCCAGGTCGTCGACCAACAAGGCGTGGCACTTGGCGAAGTGGTGTCGGTCGAAGCGAACGCCGCGCACGACATGCTGGTCCTGGAAGACGACACGCTCATTCCCCTGGTGTTTGTGGTTGAACGTCAGCCGGGCGTGTTAGTCGTCGATCTCCCCGAAGGTCTGCTCGACCTCTAGGTTTTCGCCATGACAGCTAACGGAGCACAACCATCCATTGATTCTGATGGCGATCGACCCGTCGGACTCGCTCCGCTCGCCACTCGATCAATCGCGGTCTTCACGTTGTTCCCCTCTTTGATCACCACCTTCGCCGCCACCAGCGTGTTGGGGCGGGCCAGCAAAAACGATGTCCTCAC
>JANMEI010000080.1:0-7738 GCA_031376865.1 Acidimicrobiia bacterium
CGACAACGCTGGCGGTATTGACTATCGAGCCACCATCCACGTCGGCCTGAGTCGACGATCGAGTACCGGTGCAGGTCGTCGTTGCCCCCGCGATTAACGAGGTTGCTGCACAGGAGATACCGGACAACATCGGATCCGAAACAGCAATCGCCGTCATGGTGACGTTGCCGGTGTTGCGAACAGTGAACGAGTACGAGATGGTTTGGCTGGCCGCAGTGAAGCTTGGAGTGAGGGCGGTCTTTTGGATGGTGAGCCTTGCTGTTTGCACGGCAGGTACGACAACCGTCAGTGAACTTACCGGTGCAGTGGGCGTTCCACTTGGCGGAGTTCCAACAACGGAAGCAATGTTCGAGACTGATCCGGCGTTGAGTTCTGCAGCGGTCACCAGATGGGTTCCGGTACACGTGGTGGTTGCGCCAGGAGCCAACGTCGTGGTGACACACGACAGGCCGGTCACCTTGGGGTCGGCAACAGTGATCGAGGTCAGCGTTACGTTGCCGGTGTTCTTTACCAAGAACGAATACGGAATGCTTTCGCCCACAGCACTCACGCTTGTCTTCGTGGTGGACTTCACGATCGTTAAGGACGATGTTTGATTTGCTGGCACAACGACGGACAACGAGTTAGTGGGCGCAATGGGTGAGCCTCCAGGAGGGGTTCCCGTTACCGAGGCAGTGTTGGTGATGTTGCCAGCATCAAGGTCAGCTTGGGTGGTGATGTGCGTCGCTGTGCAAGTGGTTGTTGCGTTTGGCGCCAACGACGTAACTGGACACGAGATACCAGTTGCGTTGGGGTCCGTCACCGTGATCGAGTTCAACGCAACTGCGCCGGTGTTTCGGACCGCGAATGTATACGGCACGCTGACACCTACCGCAGTGAATGCCGAAGTTGTGGTCCCCTTCAGGATCGACAACGACGATGCCAATGGGGTATTGGTAAGTGTGCAGGTAATATCGTCGCCTGCTGCTGGGGTGACGGTCAATGGAACAGTTGATGAACCAGCGGCGGGCAATGTCGTTGTTGAACCCGGCGTGGCGTTAACGCACGTCACAGTTCGGCCATATTGGCTTAGTGCCGATCCGGTACCGGGCGCCATCACTTCGTTCAGCGAGTACGACACGCCGGCAGTTGCAACTTCAACGACCGATACACCCGTGTTGGCAGTAATAGTTGACCCGGAACCCGCGGTTGTCGAACTACCGCCCGTTGGGGCAATGCCGCTCGGCGCAATCGACATCACGAATTGGTCCGAAGCTACGTGGCGGGAACCATTCAATGCTTTGACGAGGCGCACACGTGTCACCGGGCAGGTAATAGTCAACGACCGCGGCGCGGTGTCGGTGACGATATTGCCGACAACATCGGTAGTACCGCTTCGGGTTGGTCGATCCTTCACCGATGCGGTGTTGGTGATTGTTGACGGACATGGTGCTGAACGCGCAATGTTCTGCTCGTAGGTGATGGTGAGGGTTTCACCAACATTCAAGCCGCGCACGCCCGCAGCAGGAGCTCCCGCTGCGCTTGGTGCACTGTATGCACGCGAACAATTCGTCGTGGCGGGCAGCGAGGAGCCCACAGTTAGACCCGTGCACGTCATGGGCCCGCTTGAGAGGTTTGCGTCCGTTGCACCTCCGCTGGTCGACACAGAGAGCACCTTGAACGCAGGAGATGCAGGGCCGTTTGGACCAGCTGGCAACGTATCAGCCAAGTCAACCGTGTCACCTTTGGTCATTGCCGAGGGGCCTTTGTTGTTGACTGAAACAGTCCAAACGACCGTACCACCAGCTGTCACCGATGGGACTGAAACTGCTTTTGTCACGTCAAGGTCGTACAGGCATGGCTGCCAGTCGATACTGACCCGACCATTTGTTCCCGTCACTGATCCGGTTGCGTTGCTGGGGTTCGTCGACGCAGCCAATCCCGATACGGTCTCCGCCGTTGCAATCGGCGACGTGTTGGCAACAAAACTTGAACCTCCACCGCCACCGGCGCCGCTGACGCTGTCTGACACCGTGCTGGCACCGCCGCCACCACCGGTGTATCCGCCACCACCACCACCGCCTGAGTCAAAGGAGTTATCGGGACCAGCGACGCCGCCAGTTCCGTTGCCGATTCCTTGCCCCGCAAAACCATTGAAAGCAGCGTTCGCGGAGTTGGTTCCACCGGCACCACCAACAGTTGCACCACCGCCGGCGCCGCCGGTATTGATTCCTGGTGAGTCAACGCCGTTCGCACCGGCGATTCCTGGGGCTGCTAGCCCGGCGGCGGTTGGAGCTCCAGCGGCGCCACCATTGCTCGGCAATGGAGTGCCACCGTTATGAGCAGCGCCTCCACCTCCGCCGCCACCGGCAATCATGAGTGAACTTCCACCGACCAAGATCTCTGTTCGTCCGCCACCGCCACCGCCGCGGTGACCGCCGGTAATGGTTCCGGGTGATCCACCAGCGCCGGTGGCTCCGCTGACGCCTCCGGCTGTGGTTGATCCACCGCCACCTACTGCGCCGGTGACCGTCTGGCCGGGAACCACCGAGAACGTTGCGGTGATGTTGGCTGCACCTCCGCCACGGCCGCCGGTGGTTGCGCTCAAACCCGATGATCCGCCGTTGCCACCAACTGCGGTGAACACCCCCAGGCACGTGCCATCGGGCACGGTTGTACTAAAGCCACCAGGCGTTGTCGCCGAAAAGGTAGTTGGCCCTGGAGCGGGGTCGGCAGCAGCAGCCGGCGCATTTGCGATCTGAATGCCGACAAACGATGCAGCAACCACCCCAATAACGCCCAACAATGCGACCGGGCGTTGGATGTTGAAGTGCGCGCGCAAGTTGGGGGCCATCTCTACGCATCGACAAAGTGGAGTGGTTACTTGAGGATGCAATCATTAATCTTGGGGAGGATTACTGACATCCGGAAAGTAGGTTGCTCCGGATGTTGAAACGCTCAGCGGGGTTAGCCCCCGATGTACTCCCCGCTATTGCCCAGCTGGAAGAACGCGTTGTCGCCGTAGACGGCGGTCGGCTCAAACTTGAATGGGGAAGCTTGCGCACACGTTCAACCGACCAGGTCAATGATGTCTTGTGGTGGGAAGGTCCCCGGCTCGTCGGGTTTGTGGGGTTGTATTGCTTTGACGGACTCAACGTAGAACTGGTTGGAATGGTTGATCCGGAGTTTCGACGGAGGGGTATTGGAAGCGCGCTTATCGATGACGCGAAGCTGATCTGTGACAACCGTTCGTATACCAGCACACTGCTTGTCGTTCCGCGACAGTCAGAAGGTGGTCGTCAACTGGCGTTGCATCGAGGCGGAGTGCTTCACCATTCGGAGTACGCGCTGGTGCTCAGCGGGGAACCGATCGAGGCAACTGGTGGACCCGATGTGATGATTCGTACTGCCTTGGTTACCGATGCGCCCGAGGTGACGCGATTGTTGACCGCAGCATTTGGCGACGCTCCGAATGACATCGCGCACCAGATCGAAACCGACCACTCACGAACACTGATGGTTGAATCGAACGGCGCATCGGTCGGAACGGTTCGCGTCACTCACGAGGGTGACGTGGGTGGCATCTACGGATTCGCAGTAGATCCGGCGGTACAGGGACGAGGGATCGGACGAGCGGTGTTAGGTATGACCTGTCGGCAATTGCGCAGCGAAGGGGCCACCACCATTGGCCTTGAGGTGGCAACCCAGAATGAGCGAGCATTGGGGTTGTACACGTCGGTCGGCTTCACACAGGTTACGACCGAGGACTATTACGCCCTCAGTCCAACTCGTTGAGCAGCAAAACTCGCGTCTCGCCGCCAGGCTCAATGCCATCGCCATTGTCGACCACAGCCAGCCCGTTGGCCAGTGCCATCGATCGCAACAGATTGGACGCCTGACCGCGTAACGCCCGAACTTCGAGCCGGCCCGCATCGTTCATCGTCACTTGGACTCGGATCAGATGAGTTTTGCCGTCTCGACCGCGTGGCAATCCATCGGGAGCGATTGCGGGCAACTCTCGTCGCAGCGGGCCTTCGACATGGAGGTCGTAACCCATCATCCGGCGAAGTGCAGGACGGGCAAACAACTCGAAACTGACCATGCAACTGACGGGGTTGCCAGGTAGGCCAAAGATTGGCTTGCCATTGACCAATCCAAACGCCAACGGTTTGGCCGGTTTGATCGCGATCTGCATCCAACGCATTGGTTCAGCAGACTCGGCGCTCATTCGATTGAGCACGACTTTGATGAAATCAAAGTCGCCCATGCTGACCCCACCGCTGGTTACCAATGCATCACACTGTGTGAGGGCATCGGTGATTTTCTGTTGGATGTCTGCTTCGTTATCTCGGACCACGCCTAGATTGACCGGCTCGAAACCGGCTTCTTCGACGAGTCCGAGCAAGGTCAGTCGGTTGGAGTCGCGGATCTGGCCGGGTCCAAGTGGAGCGGGTGCTTGCACCAATTCGTCGCCGGTTGAGAGCACCCCAACGCGCGGTCGAGGAAACACCCGCACCTCGTTGAGCCCAATACTGGCCAACACACCAAGGTGACCGGCGAGCAAACGGCTACCGGCGGGAAACGCTAGTTGTCCTCGATCCAAATCTTCGCCTGCGGGGCGGACGCAATCGCCTGAGGTGGCGGATCGACCGATGCGGATGGTGTGCTCATCGACCAGTTCCGTCGCTTCGACAGGCACCACCGCATCAGCCCCTGGGGGCATAGGCGCGCCGGTCATGATGCGGATTGCTTCTCCCGGTTGCAAGGGAATGTCCCCGGGAGGGGCGCCCGCCGCAAGCGTTCGAACGATGCGCAGCGACACCGGTGCGGTTGCTGTATCGGCCGCAATCACGGCAAAACCGTCCATTGCAGTGTTGGAGAACGGGGGGACTTGCTCCGATGAGATTGCGTCTTCCGCCAAGATCAGCCCGTGCGCCTCGTCAACTGGGACTACCGCCGTCGGTGCGGCCGGGCAGCGCTCCAGCACCCAGGCACGGGCTTCTTCTAGGGTCAAGAGTTGCTCTGGCATCGCCGATGACCTTACCCGCGGCGTGTACCACTACGATTGGCACTCGCAACTTGAGAGTGCCAATCACGTTCAAGCCGCCTTTTCCAAGTAGTTAGCCCGGAGCCACTGAATGCCAACGTACGAATATCAATGCAAGAAGTGCTCACATCGCTTCGAGATCGTGCAGTCGTTCAGCGACGACAGCCTGACCGAATGCCCTGAATGTAAGGGTGCGTTGAAGAAGGTCTTCGGTAACGTCGGCATTACCTTCAAGGGATCTGGCTTCTACAAGACCGACAGCCGAGGTTCGTCATCGGCGACTACCCCGGGTTCTGGTTCGTCTTCGTCGGATTCTGGTTCGAGCACGTCATCGACCTCTTCGACATCGTCATCTGATTCGTCGAGTTCGTCGTCGGGGTCGTCTTCGGGTACGTCTTCGTCGTCCAGTTCTTCTTCATCCTCCCCGGCCGCCAGCAGTTCAAGCGGTTCCGGCGAGAGTTCCAAGAGTCACTCCAGCTGATCGCTCATCGCTCGACCCTACGCACGAAGCGGGCCAAGGACCGCTTCGGTCGATTGGCCAAGCGTCTCAGTCGCCCGACCCACTTCGGTCCATCCGCTGAAACCAACCGGTGATGCCGCCAGCCGATATGGCTCACCGTTTTGGTTCATGCCCGGCATGGTCACCCATGCACCCGCTGCTGCAACTTGCGGATCATCGAGGGTGTCACCCAACGAGTTCAGCGGCGCAAACCAGACGTCGTTCGCGTCAAAGCGTTCGACCCATTCTGCATATGGTTTGGTCGCAAAGATCTGGTCAAACGTTGAGATCAACTCGGCCGCATGTTCGGCGCGCAACGCAACCTTGGCAAATCTTGGATCGTCAGCAAGGTCTTGTCGTTCCATTGCTGCCAACAGCGTGGGCCAGTGCCGATCTTGTTCCAGGCCAAGCAACCAGAAGGCTCGACCATCGCCAGCTCGGTATGAGTTGATGAGCGGAGCCTGAACATCTGCCCTGGTTCGTGTGCGACTGATCTTGCCAAAGTATGCACGCGTAGCAAGATCCCAACCACCCACATAAACACCCGTGCGAAGCAACGACGTGTGCACCAATCGACCTTCGCCGGTTCGTTCTCGATTGAACAACGCAGCGCAAATTCCTGAAACCATCGACATGGCAGTGGTGTGATCGCCAGTGCCGGAACGCGAACTAGGCGGCAACTCCCCCGGCGGCACCAGCGTGTGGGCAATCGACGACCGGGCCCAGAATGCACCGATGTCGTAGCCCGCACGGTTGCGATCTTCGCCCTCAAGGCCATATCCGGTGACCGACGCGTAGATCAGCTTCGGGTGGCGGACACGGACCGATTCTGGATCAAGGTCGAGCCGTTCTAACGCGTCGGGTCGAAGGTTGGTGAGAAACACATCTGCGCTGGCGAGTAACAATTCGAAGTCGGCACGCTGATCATCTGCGCGCAGATCAAGCATCACACAGGCCTTGCCCCGATTGTCCAAATCGAATGGCGGTACTTTGGTTTCGTCTAACCCCAAACTGCCAAACAGGTTGCGCATCGGGTCACCAGCTGGACCTTCGACCTTGATCACCTCGGCCCCCCAGTCCGCCAGGATCCCGCCTGCCCCGGGGCCAGCGACCCAGATTGCCAACTCGACCACTCGAACACCGTTCAACATTCACGAACCATACCTATTCGCGCCATGATGAACACCAATGAAGGCCAATCACAGCACCCATCGATCCTCGTCAGCTCTTGCATGGGGTGGTGTGATCGGCCCCGCTGCGTTCATTGGCGCGTGGGCAACGCTTGGAATGATCCGAGACGGATACAACCCCATCAGCACTGCGATCAGTCGGCTCGCCGAGCGGGGTTCGTCAACCGCACCAGCCATGACAGCCGGGTTCGTTGCATTCGGGACCGCCGTGCCGGTGGCGGCTTTCGCGTTCAAGCGTCACCTCCCAGGATTTTCGTGGATCCCGACGCTGGCGACCGGCCTTGCCACCTTGGGGGTTGCCGCGACTCCATTGGCCACCAGCGCAACGGTCGACAAACTGCACGGCGTGTTCGCCGGGACGGGTTACATCACGCTCGCGGCCATACCGCTGACCATGCTCCCCTTGCTTCGCCTCCGACCTGAGGCACGTGCGTTTGCACTCACCACAGCAACCCTGAGCGGCGCGTCGTTGGCGGCCACCTTGGCCGGGTCTGCTCATGGCTTCTTTCAACGAGCAGGTTTGACCGTGGGCGATATCTGGTTGGTCACCGCAAGTGCAGGTTTGGCTACAGGTCGCGGTCCGCTCGGATTTCTGCAGCGCTCCTCGTGATTCGAGCTGTGGGGCGACGAGTCAGCCGACGCACCGGGTTTTGGTTGTCAAGGATCGTGTTGGGAAGTCGGGGGAAGTGTGTTTGGGGAGTTGTGTTAGCCGGTTTCGTGTTCGTGTTGGTGGTGGCCTTGACCGCCTCGGCATTTCCATTTCAGATTGCTGAGGTTGGTGTTGCCGCCGTTGCGATACCAAACAACATGGTGCGCGTCGGATTCCAAAGCGGAGACGTTGCAACCATTGCCGTCACACGTTTCGCCGTATACGAGCATCGCCAGTTTTTGTAGTTCGGTCGCGACTCGTTTGTTTCTCCCGAAGTTCAACTTTGCCGGGTTGGTCCCGTCCCTGATGGCGGCGTACACATCGGCGCGTGCCATGACTTTGAGTGCGTCGTTGAGCGGGATGGGTTGGTCTGG
>JANMEI010000093.1:0-6856 GCA_031376865.1 Acidimicrobiia bacterium
CATCCAATGCCGTCGCCGCCGTGAAGTTCATTTCAGAAGGCCTGTCAATCGCCGCGATCGGACCGGGAACAGCTGAAGCATTGCGCAACCGTGATCTCGAGCCATCGTTGATCCCCGACGTGAGTACTGCCGAGGGCATGGTCGAGGCTTTTGCCAACATCACTCCTGGTCGCATTCTGTTGCCACTCGCAGGCGATGCTCGCCCCACGTTGGCTGACGGGTTGCGCGAACGGGGCTGGCAGGTGACCGTGATTACCGCCTATCAAACCATTGCGCGCATACCGACGGAAGACGAATTGATCCGGGCCAGGGAATGCACCGCCGTTGCGTTCACGTCGTCATCGTCAGTTTCATCGTGGATCTCGGTGGCTGGTTTGTTTGACACACCACCTGTTGTGGTCAGCATTGGACCGCAGACCTCTGCCACCGCCCGCGATGCCGGACTCTATGTACGTGCCGAAGCAGACCCACACACTCTCGATGGATTGGTCGCCGCCACGAAATCAGTGCTCTGTTACTGAGTAGGGTCATGGGTCTTGCGGATCAAGGTTGAGTTCACTGTTGAGCCTTTTGTAGAAGGTGGGCCGGGCCCGCATGTTCGCGCCGCGCTCGACCAGGTTCGGGCTCGGGGACTGAACGTCGAGATTGGGCCGTTCGCCAACACGATGGATGGCGAGCATCACCAACTCCTCAAAGCGCTTGAGCCGCTCATTACTGCAGCACTTGCCAACGGTGCCACGGCAATCACCTTTGGTGTCAGTCGTGTTAAAGAACCCAGCGCTCGCAGCTCCGCGTTTTTAGAAGCACTCACCCCGCTCCTGGCAGCAACGGGGGCAACGTTTGTCGATGCCGAAGACATTCGCTCCGACGACGCCCCGATCCATTGGCAGGGTGAGCTGGTTGGCGGCATCCGGGTGCCGCTCGGAGGAACATCGGCCAGCACTGCCGATGCGTTAGGCCCCGATCGGCTGACCGACTTGATCCTGCAGGTCGAACACGAGTTAGGCGGCGAGCTGCACACATTGAGTCGTACCAAAAAGCAGACCGCCGCACGGTTACTCGAAGAACGAGGGGCGTTTCGATTCCGTGGCGCAGTGGAAGACATTGCCGATGCCATGAACGTCAGCCGAGTCACCGTGTACAACTACCTCAACACCGTCCGCCGCGCGTGAAACATGCAGTTTCCACACGTGAAACATCTGAACGGCCGAAAACGGCTCCCCAAAGTGTTTCACGTGTGAAAAATCGATGTTTCACGCGCGGGTTGTCGCAGTTGAGCAGTCCGAGAAAATGAGCGGAAGTGTGGCTCAGCCTCGCTACCCTGAATGGCGTGACTACCGTCAATGACTTTTCTGCCCACGTTGCTGCCGTCGAAGCCCGAGCTGGCTACCAAAAGCCTGCTGCGTTTGCCCTTGGTGTTGCCACCATTGCCCCTTCAGGCAAAGTGCTCGACACCGCATACTCATCGGTCAACCGTGATGAGAACTTCGGTGCTGCTGCGATCTTTGCCGATGCAGTTGGCCATCTCGCCGGTACGGCAACCTATCGGCTCGATGACGCTCAGCTTCAACAGATCTTGGCGGCTTTCGCAGCCTTCCACGGCGACGGCAAGGTGCATCCAAACATTGACGCGGCGCGCACTGCGCAAACGATCGCCAACCTCCCGGCGGGACTGAACGGCACCCGAGTAGCGGTCGTAGCTTTCATAGGCGACTTGGCCGATAAGCCAGCCGACGCGCACGATGTGTACTTACGACTCCACTTGCTGTCGCACCGCAAAGTCATGCCGCATGGCGCGTCGCTTGACGGGGCGTTCGGGCTACTCAACAACGTGGTGTGGACCAACCTCGGGCCGTTTGACCCCGATGGTTTCGATGCCCGCCGCACGGAGCTTCGGGCACTTGGTCACGAAGTACGCGTGCATAGTATCGACAAGTTCCCCCGTATGACCGACTACGTCATCCCAAGCGGAGTCCGCATCGCCGACGCTGACCGAGTTCGCCTTGGCGCACATCTGGCAGAAGGAACCACCGTGATGCACGAAGGGTTCTGTAACTTCAACGCAGGAACGCTTGGCACCTCGATGGTCGAAGGGCGCATCTCGGCTGGAGTGGTCGTCGGGAAAGACTCCGACATCGGTGGCGGTGCATCCATCATGGGAACGTTGTCGGGTGGCGGTAAAGAAGTGATCAGCATTGGCGAGCGGTGCCTGATCGGTGCCAACGGTGGTATCGGCATCAGCCTGGGCGACGACTGCATCGTCGAAGCAGGGTGTTACGTCACGGGTGGGACGAAGATTCTGCTGCCAGATGGACAGGTGGTTCGTGGGCGCGACTTGAATGGGGCTTTCAACCTGCTGTTCCGTCGGAACAGTCAAACCGGTGCAATTGAAGCAGTTGCCAACAAAGCGGCATGGACCGGGCTCAACTCCGTCCTCCACAAAAACTGAGGTTTCTCAACGAGTGAACGATTGTTCAGGAGTGACTCGCTTCGGTGTCGTTGTATCTGGCACGCTCGCTCTAGGTTTGCAGTCATGGCACTTTTCGGGATGAAGAAGATGACGGCAATGCCGACCAAAGAGCAGGCCCCAGCGGGTCGAGCAACTCAGATGGCGCTTCCCAGCGCGCACCACGTGACGGGGGCATCGCTTGAGCCCCCGTTCGGCCCCAACATCGACGTGGCAATGTTCGGCATGGGATGTTTCTGGGGTGCCGAACGCAAGTTTTGGCAAACCGACGGTGTCGTATCGACCGTCGTTGGTTATGCCGGCGGTTGGACGCCGAATGCCACCTACGAAGAAGCATGCAGCGGCCTCACCGGCCACAACGAGGTGGTGCTGGTTGCGTTTGATACGACGAAGGTCAGCTTTGAACAACTGTTGAAAGTTTTCTGGGAAAGTCACGATCCAACCCAGGGCATGCGGCAAGGTAACGATGTTGGCACGCAGTATCGCAGTGGTATTTATGTGTTCACAGATGATCAACGCGCAGCAGCCGAATCATCGATGGCTGCGTTCCAGCCGGTGCTCACAACCGGTCGGTACGGCACGATCACGACAGAAATTGTGACCGCTGCACCGCTAGCTGATGGATACGTCATCGCAGATGGAATCGAACCCAGCCCAACGTTGGCGGTGTTTTATCCAGCCGAGGCATATCACCAGCAATATCTGTCGAAGAACCCAAATGGGTACTGCGGCATTGGCGGCACGGGCATGACCTGCCCGATCGGCGTTGCCACCACAGCATCGTGAAGTTTCACCGGCTAGCCGCAGCGATCACCACAGCTGCCATCTTGGCTGCGTGTACAAGTTCGGTCACCACTAAAACCGGAACGGTTCCCTCAACCGATCCCACCCCTAGCGCCACACAAACTGTCGCCAGCGACACCGCCGGTGCGGACCCTGAAACCGTTCCTGCGACAGATGCACCGATCGATACCGAAGCGCCGCCAACCATTCCCGCTTCGACGGTGGCTCCTACGACCGAGGCCGCTGCGCCCACCACGGTAGCCGGACCTTCCATCGAAGCAACTGCCGGTGGCCTAGGGACGGCCCGGTTCGGTGACGACGCACAAGAAACGATCGCGTATTTCACCGAGCAATTTGGGGCTCCGGGAACTGATACCGGTTGGGGGCCCGATCCGTCCCCCTGTGAAGGGATGGGTTCGCGTCAGCGGGTACTGACGTGGGATAGCGGTGCGACCATCGTTCTTGCCACCGGTCCGACGTTGAAGATCGACAACGGAACCGATCATTTCTCTGCCTATTTTGTCAACGAACCGTTTTCGAAAACTCAAGCGGTCACGATCAACGGAACGCCAGCGTTGGGCCAGCCCATCGAATCAATCCAGGCGCAGATTGCCGGAATTTCCACCTTGAAGTCCGAGATCGAAGGCCCGGTATTTGTGGTCAACGATGGCGGCAACACCGACCTGAGTGGAACAGTTGGTGACGATGGCACCATCCAGTCGGTCCGTTCCGGACTGATCTGCATCGACTAGCGCGACTTTGTCCGGTCGGGCTACCTGCATTCATGTTGCTTGGGGCTGGCCATGCATGCACATCGTCACCTAGTATGTATGCATGATCCGTCGCACCACTATCGAGCTCGATGAAGACCTGGTAAGCGAGGCCCGGACTGTTCTAGGGCAGCCAACGGTACGAGCCACGGTCGAGGAAGCCCTTCGTCGCGCTGTTGCCGCTGGAAAATCGATTGACCGGAATCGCCGAGCCGAACAGATTCAGGCCATGAAGTTGGCATCGCGTCTCGTGGATGAAGACGTGCTGACCAGTGGTGAGGCGTGGCGTTAGTGGTGGCAGAAACAATGCAAGCAGCAGGGGCGGGATGGATCGTTGATAAAAGTGTTGCTGGCAGACTTGACGTCTTGGACGTTGCGCAACAACTCCTTGAGGCGGATGGTCCACTGTATTTGTGTGAAGTTGGTCTCCTCGAACAGCTGTATTCGTCAAAAAGTGCACGTGATTACGATCGGCTCGAAACTCTTCTGCGCACAAACTTTGATGTGTTGAGCTCACCGCCAGACGTTCTTTCTGCGGCCCAACACCTTCAACGCGATTTGGCTCATCATCGTGGGTTGTGGCACCGCCGACCAATCCCGGATCTGCTGATTGCTGTCACGGCTTTGCACCATGGCGTTGGCGTAGTTCACGTTGATAGTGACTTCGACCTCATTGCCCAGGTGCGACCATTGCGATCTTGGAAGCTTCGACTGAATTGACTTCCAGGTCAGAAACAAACGACGCCCAGCGGATAGTCGGCGCCTACACCTACGATGGAACGTGTGACCTTACCGATTCCATCCGAGCGACCGCGTCGCCTGCGGCGTACCCCGGCGTTACGGCGGTTGGTGGCCGAAACCCGTCTAGGCGTCGATGACCTCATCGCCCCATTGTTTGTCAGGGAAGGCATCACCGAGCCGCGGCCGATCGTTTCGCTCCCGGGAGTCGTGCAACACACGGTTGAATCACTGCGCAAAGAAGTAGCCGAACTACGCGCGCTTGGCGTCAGCGGGATCATTCTGTTCGGTGTGCCCGAAACCAAAGACGACATCGGGAGCGGCGCATTTGATCCCAACGGCATTGTGCAGGTTGCGCTACGGAGCCTTCGTGACGATGTAGGCGACGACATGGCGATTATGGCTGACCTGTGCGTAGACGAGTACACCAGCCATGGACATTGCGGCATTGTCGATGCATCAGGTCACGTCGACAACGACGCCACGCTCGATGTCTACGCCCGTGCGGCTATCGCGCAAGCCACAGCAGGAGCACACGTGGTTGCACCCAGCGGCATGATGGACGGACAGGTCGCCGCCATCCGCAGCGCCCTCGACAGTGCCAGTTTCGCCCACATTCCGATCATGGCCTACTCGGCGAAATACGCCAGCGCCCTCTACGGTCCGTTTCGCGACGCGGTCGATGTTCGCATTGCCGGTGGGGGAGACCGCAAGGGGTATCAGCAAGATTGGGCCAACGTCAGAGAAGCCCTCACCGAAGTGCAACTCGACCTCGACCAGGGCGCCGACATGGTGATGGTGAAGCCTGCGGTGACCTATCTCGACGTCATCGCCAAAGTACGCTCGCTTACCAATAAGCCGCTTGCCGCTTATCACGTATCCGGTGAGTATGCCATGTTGAAAGCGGCAGCAGCTAATGGTTGGATTGATGGCGACGCCGTTGCGTTAGAACAGCTCACAGCAGTCAAACGAGCAGGTGCCGACATGATCCTGACGTATCTCACCAAAGAAGTAGCAACGATGTTAAACGAAGGTCGATCATGAGCCAATCCATATGTACACGTATCGGTGGATGTAGCAATCCGATTGGCGGTTGCGCAACTGCAAGTGGTGTGATGTGTGGCGAGACGAACGCCTCGTTATTTGACCGTGCTCAGAAAGTTTTGGTTGGTGGCGTCAACTCGCCTGTCCGAGCGTTTCGCAGTGTTGGCGGCGTTCCGTATTTTGTGGCTAGCGGGGAAGGCGCGTATGTCTGGGACGTTGAAGGCACGCGCTACATCGACTACGTCCAAAGCTATGGCGCGTCAATCCTTGGGCACGCGCATCCAAAGGTGGTCGAAACCATTCGCCAAGCGGCAGCGCAGGGGACAGCGTTTGGAGCACCCACGTATCGCGAAGTGTTGTTGGGCGAAACAATCGTTGACCGTATTGCCGGCCTCGACATGGTGCGCATGACCTCAAGCGGCACGGAGGCCGCCATGTCTGCGGTGCGCCTTGCTCGCGGTGTTACCGGTCGTCACAAGGTCATCAAGTTTTCTGGCTGCTACCACGGTGCCAGTGATTCGCTGCTGGCCGACGCAGGGAGCAGCGTGTCTGATGTTGCCACCAAAGCGGTTCCCGGAACAGCCGGCGTAACGCCTGGCAGCGTGCAAGACACGTTGGTGTATCCGTATAACAGCGTGCCGCAACTCACCGACGACGAGTGGGCTGAAGTTGCGCTGATCGCTGTCGAACCGGTGGCTGCCAACATGGGGTTGGTTGGCCCCGCCCCAGGGTTTTTGCAAGGACTTCGCGATGCGGCCACCAAAGCCGGTGCACTGCTGTTGTTCGATGAGGTCATCACGGGATTTCGAGTCGGCAACGGGGGTATGGCTGCGGTCAGTGGCGTGCAACCTGACCTATGGGCGTTTGGCAAAGTCATCGGCGGCGGTCTGCCCGTAGGTGCCTTTGGTGGAACACGCGCTGTGATGGAACAACTGGCTCCGTTGGGTCCTGTGTACCAAGGTGGCACGATGAGCGGCAACCCGTTGGCGTGTGCTGCAGGTCTTGCGGTGTTGGAACTTCTCACCGATCATGCCTTCACCGAGTTGGCTGCCCG
>JANMEI010000100.1:0-8724 GCA_031376865.1 Acidimicrobiia bacterium
CGAACCGCGGTCCGTGTCGAAATCGCTGTTCCTGCCGATACTGCAAATGGAACCTATGACGGTGCGGTACTCCTGAGCGCAAGTCCAGCCTCAGGGTCGTCCAACGGTGTGTCTGTCACTTTCGAGGTAGGAATCTCTGTCATCGTGGACGGTGAACAAATCGTCAAGGCAACGTATAGCAACCTCGCCGTAGCCACCAGCGAGGTGGGTGTTCCATCCGAGATTCGTGCCACGGTTGCCAACACCGGAAACGTTGCACTGCCAGTGAATGCCACGGCTGAAATCAAGCGGGGTGACGTTCTCGTCGAAACTCTTTCAACTCCGTCGTCGCAGTCGGTGCTCCCCGGTTCATCGGGTGACATCGTCTTCAACTGGGACACCAAAGATGCACTTCCGGGTGACTACAGCGTCGCCGTTGACATCACAGCTGGCGAGTTGAAGCTCGGCTCCAAACAGCAGACTTTCCGACTCGAGGCTCCGGGCAAGCTCACTCGGTCGCTCAAGGTCGAAGGCCTCAGCGTTGCGCAAGAAGCCGACGCTCGGCCGTTGCTCAGCGGCACGGTGCGAAACGATGGCCAGATCGCCGGTCGTTCAACCGTAAGTGCACGGATTGTTCGAGATGGAAAAACTGTTTCGGTGGTCCAGGGTGATTCGTTTTACGTGTCCCCAGGGCAGAACGTTCCGTTTGCCTTAAACCTGCCGCTCCTCTCAGGCGGAAAATACTCCGCTGAGGTCACCGCCGAACTTGATGATTACCGATCTCCGGTGACTAACACGACGTTTACAGTCGCAGCTGACAGCACTACCCCGCCCATTGTTCCCATTGCCGCCGGAATCGGCGTAATTGGGTTGCTCGCAATTGCGGCCGGCCGGAGACGTTCCCGTCGCACTCGAAATGCTCATCAGCAACGTCGCGTCGCACCAAAGACATCATCAGTGATGGACGTCATCGACGACGCAGAGCTCCGGCAATACGAGACGTTGTAGGTCAACGGCGATGAACGAGTTCGGTAACTTGATTGCGTTTTTAGAGCAACTTGCCGATCCAGTCGGAGTTGCGAGTTCTGACGGTCGACTCGTTCGTATCAACGCTGCAACCGCCCAACTCGTCAACATCACCCAAGACGACGACACTAATTTCGCGGAGTACATCGACACAGCCGACCGAGAGCGTCTCAGTCGGCTGTGCGTGTTGTGTACTCACCCAAGTGCACGCGAGGTGGGCCCACTTGCGATCCGCGTATCGGTGACATATCGCGCAATACAACACGAGTTGTGGGTAAGTGCAACGCCGCTGATTGGTGAAGATCCGCAAGGCGAACGCATTTTGCTGCTGTTTCGTCGGGTTGCCCCACAGCTCGAGGCCGCCGTGTCGCTCCAACCTCGAGTTCACTACGATCAACCCCCCAGTCCGTTGGTCGATGAAGATCTCCGCATCGAAGCGCCCGACGATGCATCCTTGCTCACCGAACGCGAACGAGCGGTGTTGCAACAGACCCTTGAAGGAAGTCGAGTGCAAACAATCGCTGCCCAGCTCTTTATGAGCGAGCACACGGTCCGCAACACGCTAAAACGGATTAACCGAAAGCTCGGAGTGCACTCCACAGCCGAACTACGTGAAACGTTTTGCCGGACGAACGTATCGAGCAACACTGTGTTGCCGAAAAATTATGTGTTGCCGAAAACCGGCACCGATTCAGCTCCTATGACGCCCGTTGGTTCGATCGCATCGTTTCGCGTAGCTCGCCTAGCGAACCAACGCCCAACTTTCGGTACACCCGCTTCAAGTGATTCCGAACTGTGTTTTCGCTCAGGAACAAATGCGATGCAATCGTAGAAACCCGATTCCCGTCGAGGATCAACTGCATGATCTCGCGCTCTCGCAGTGACAGCGGGGCCCGTGCAGGACGGGTAGACGGTGCACGACGCTCACCTCGGGTGGCGTCGGACACGACGAACGGGGACGAAACCGGTGGAAGACTTGCAAGTGCGGCGGTGCCGCTGTGGTTGCCAGTGTTGGCGTCGACATGGAGTCGAATCGACACGAAAGCCACAGTTGACTCGGGGAGCATCGTCCAACGAAACAACGCAGGAGTTGATGGTTGACCAGCGAGCACCAACTCGAACTGCACCGTTTGCGGAGTTTGCAGGTGTTCGCAGTTTCGGAAGTACCACTCGACAAAGGCCGTCATCAGCAGCTGCTGATGCGGGACAACCAATCCGCCAATGTCAGTCAACGCAAGTTCTTCTGAAGTCCGCCCGACAACTCCTTGCAACCGTCGGTTCGTCGTGATGCACAGGCCGACATTGTCCACCACAACAATCAATTCGTCGAGTTCATCGAAGAACCGACTAAACGCTAATAAGCCAGCGGGGCTGACATCAATCATGTATGTAGTGCTCCATCTCCGTCTTGGGTGGACATCACCCGATGGGCACCCCCAAATCACTCCAGGTGGTGCTTCACGACCATATCAACCACCCGCAGCCATCGCCAGACGATTCTGCGCAAAAAACGCGCAATTTATCGTCTGCTAGACCGGTTTCATGGGATCACTACCCTCAAACTCGCGTTCCGTCCCGTTTTCGAGGGAAAACCTCGACCAGTTTGCGTCTGATTGCGCCGAGGTAGCCGAAACGGCCACACTTGATACCAGCCGCGTCAGCTCCGTCGTCGCCCGGATTGCAGCGCACTACAACGAGCCGCATCGGCGCTATCACAACATGGTTCACGTTCAAGCAGTCGTTGATCGAGTGACCGTGCTTGCGGCTGACAACTCGTTGAGTGGGTTTCACACGGCAAACCTTCGTCTTGCGGCATGGTTCCACGACGTGATCTACAACCCGACCGCTCACGACAACGAATCGCTCAGTGCCACGTTTGCACAAACAGAGCTGACCGGCATGGGGGTCGAGCCCCACCAAACGGAGCGAATCGCGGCCCTCGTGAACATGACTGCCGGACACGATCCGGCCGATGATGTCGCAGCCGTGCTTCTCGATGCGGACCTGTGGACCCTCGGTGGGTCTGAACAGGATTACTTCATCTACGGTGCGTTGATCCGCGAGGAATACTCGCAAGTCAGCGACGCACAGTGGCAGATCGGGCGCGCCCGCTTTATCGAGACCTTTCTTAACCGACCTCGCATTTTTCATACATCGTCGGGCCTGCAGCAACGAGAAGTTCAGGCCCGGCGCAACCTCGCTATCGAACTTGATCGCTTGACAGACTGAGTCGACACGGCCGACCACTCGACCCTCCGCGCTTTTTGGCTCGGGCCCATCGGGTTCGCTTCGCTCACCACTCGACCCTCCGCCGTCCCCGTGTCATGTTGACTCGATTTGCATGACAGCATGTATCTGTGATCTTTGACGGCTTTGCACGCCAACTCCCCGATACCGACCCCGGCGAAACCCAGGAGTGGCTCGATTCGCTCGATGCCATTGTTGAGCAGCACGGAAAGGTCCGTGCTCAGACGTTGGTCAACAAGTTGCTCGCCCGCGCTAGAGAGCTGCAAATCGGCCTCCCGACGTTGGTGTCAACTCCGTACATCAACAGCATCGCTACCGATCAAGAACCTTGGTTCCCCGGTGACGAGACGATCGAACGCCGAATCCGTGCGGTCATTCGTTGGAATGCAATGTCAATGGTGGTCCGGGCAAATCACAAGCACGAAGGCATTGGCGGTCACTTGGCGTCCTATGCATCATCGGCATCGCTTGTCGAAGTTGGCTTCAACCATTTCTTCCGAGGCAAAGACGACGGCGGTTCTGGCGACCAGATCTACTTCCAAGGTCATTCATCGCCGGGAATCTACTCCCGGGCATTTCTCGAAGGCCGATTGAGCGACGAGCAGATGGACAACTTCCGCCAAGAGATCGGCGGTAACGGATTGTCGTCCTACCCTCACCCACGCCTGATGCCAGAGTTTTGGGAGTTCCCGACGGTGTCGATGGGCCTGGGTCCAATCAACGCCATTTACCAAGCCCGGTTCAATCGTTATCTGCTTAACCGTCGGGTCACCGACACATCACAGTCGCGCGTATGGGCATTCCTCGGCGACGGTGAAACTGATGAGCCGGAATCATTGGGCGCATTGTCGCTGGCGGGTCGCGAACAACTCGACAACTTGATCTTCGTGGTCAACTGCAACCTGCAACGCCTCGACGGCCCGGTACGCGGCAACGGCAAGATCATCCAAGAGTTGGAAACCGTGTTCCGTGGTGCCGGCTGGAACGTGATCAAGGTGATCTGGGGCGGCAAGTGGGACGAATTGATCGCCAAAGACAAAGACGGCGTGCTGCTCAACAAGATGAACTCCACCGTCGATGGTGAGTTCCAGAAGTATTCGGTCGAATCCGGTGCCTACATTCGCGAGCACTTCTTTGGCCCGGATCCTCGTTTACGCAAGCTCGTGGAGCACCTGTCCGATGACGACCTTCGCAATCTCCCGCGTGGCGGACACGATTACCGCAAGCTCTACGCCGCATACAAAGCAGCAGTCGAGCACAAGGGTCAACCCACCGTCATCTTGGCCAAGACAGTCAAGGGTTGGACGCTCGGCCCCGACGTTGAAGGTCGTAACTCCACACATCAAATCAAGAAGCTCGATAAGAACGCCATGATGGTGGTGCGCGAGCGCTTGCACCTACAAGACCTCATTCCCGAGGCCGCGTTCCAAGGCGACGATCCTCCCTATGTTCGTTTCCCAGAGGGCTCACCTGAACACGAGTACCTGATGGGTCGACGCCGGGCGTTGGATGGCTCGGTGCCCAAGCGAGTAGTCAACCACAAACCACTGATTACTCCGTCGGTGGACTCACCTGTCTTCAACGAGTTTGAGGGTGGCTCAAAGGGCGTTGCTGTTTCCACCACAATGGTATTCGCACGTATGATTCGTTCGTTGCTGCGCGACGAGCACATCGGCCAAAAAGTTGTGCCAATCATTCCGGATGAAGCACGAACCTTCGGCATGGACGGCCTCTTCAAAGAGGTCAAGATCTATGCACCATTTGGCCAGAAGTACGAACCGGTCGATGCTGACTTGATGCTCTCGTACCGAGAAGCCCAAACCGGGCAAATCCTGGAAGAAGGCATCACCGAGTCTGGCGCAATGGCGTCGTTTACCGCTGCGGGCACGGCATATGCCACCCACGGCACGCCCATGATCCCGATGTACATCTTCTATTCGATGTTCGGGTTCCAGCGCACCGGTGACCTGGTCTGGGCATTCGGCGACTCACGCGGCAAGGGCTTCATGCTCGGTGCCACTGCGGGTCGAACCACACTGAACGGCGAAGGTTTACAACACGAAGACGGGCATTCGTTGGTGCTAGCGTCGACAGTGCCAAACATCGCCACCTACGATCCTTCGTTCGCATACGAACTGTCAGCCATTCTTGCTGACGGCTTAGAGCGCATGTACGGCGCCACCCCTGACGACGTGTTCTATTACGTCACGCTGTATAACGAAAACTATGTAATGCCAGCGCGGCCCGAGGGCGTCACCAGCGGCGACATCACCAACGGCTTGTATCGCTTTGCTGCTGCGCCAGAACTACCGGACGGCCGGCCGAAGGTCAGCCTGATCTTCAGTGGCACCGCATACAACGCAGCTATCGAAGCAGCGGCCATCCTGGCTGCTGACTATGGCGTTGGTGCCGAACTGTGGAGTGCCACGTCATACAAGTCGTTGCGTGAAGATGCGTTGGCTACCGAACGATGGAATCGTTTGCATCCAACCGAAGCGCCCCGGGTTCCTCGGGTCACTCAGTTGTTGGCCAACGCCCAAGGACCGATCGTTGCGGTCACCGACTTCATGAAGATCGTGCCCGAACAAATCGCTCGGTTCGTTCCGGGTGGTTCGTCACGCTTCCATGTGTTGGGTACGGATGGATA
Organism: Acidimicrobiia bacterium; assembly: GCA_031376865.1. Classification (GTDB taxonomy): domain Bacteria; phylum Actinomycetota; class Acidimicrobiia; order Acidimicrobiales; family JANYDT01; genus JANNBN01. Next base: position 5,900 of record JANMEI010000100.1, read on the forward strand.
CGGTCGATCGGACACCCGTGCTGCGTTGCGTCGTCACTTCGAAACCGATGCTGCGCATCTCGTAGTGACTGCGCTTCACGCGTTGGAGCTAGACGGGGTGATTACCGGCGACGCAGTGGCGAAAGCGATTGCTCGTTTCGGTATCGACACCGAGGCACCAGACCCCCGTATCGCTTAATACACATCTTCTTTGCGGTAGTCACAGTTGAGCAAACGAAGCAAAGGCGCCAAGCCAACGCGCGAGGTTGTTGCTCGTCGTCTACCCAAGTCGATCTGGTCGCGCCTGTCCTTCCAAGCGACGTTTTGGATGACGCTTGTCAGCATCGTCCTTGTCGGAGTCGTTGTCGCTGCCTATGCCAACGTGATTTTGGCTAGCGGCGAGGTCCCAGTCCGTCTCGGAGCCGCCGTTTTCGTCACCCTTCTCGCTTTGCTGGTGGCTGGGATTCCCGTTATGTGGGCCATCCTCGCCTGGGTAGTCCATGTTCAGTGGTGGCAGCAACGTCTGCTTTTTGGACGCCCGGTTTTGGTGTCCGAACCCAAGTTGCACCCCGGAGAACCACAGTTGCTGGTGTTCGAAGGGTTCAAACCTCGAGCGCAGGCTGAGAACTTGCATGCGATGTGGGTGTTCGAAGTAGGGCACCGGAATGCCCAGAACTGGAGCAACCAGGAACAGTCGTCGGCCGAGCCATTGATTTGGTCCAACCAACCCGCTTGGTTTACGGCAAATCAGCACGACAAATTGCAGGCTCAGGTCACCCTGAGGCCGCCCTCAAATGAACTGTTTTATCGACGTAGTCAAGGCGACGGTAACTCCTACTCACGCGACAGCGGCAGCACCCGTTGGGCGCTCCTTGTGGTTACCGAAGCCAACCTTCGCCACAAGGGACGCGGCGAAAAGTTGGTTGGCAAACTGGACAGGAGACTCCGCAAAGCTCGCGGCGCCGTCATCTCGCCTGCCGGAGATATCCCACCCGATGTGCCAAATCCGGAATTCATCACGCGAGGCTGGCGATTCCCTGTGCCCAAAAGTGCAACGTCCAAGATGGGCCCGTACGAGCGAAAGTCGCTAGGGCGCAACGACGACCCCGAGGCGGATGAAGTCTCAGCTACCAAGTAACACTCAGTACACAAACGGAATGATTCGTTTGGGAACACGGCGCTTGTACTCATCCCACAAGGGACCGTATTTGGCTGCACAGCGTTTGTCGTCATCTCGTTCGCGGGGGAACAGCAACGCGACGTAGTACAGGGGATAGAGCCACGGCCATGGGTCGCTGACTCGACCAAGGGCTAACGCCAGACCGGTGGCCATCAGCACTTCTCCGAAGTAGTTAATGTGCCTCGACACACCCCAGAACCCGTTGCACAACAACGTGTACCTACCATCGGTTATCACCTCGGGGGCAATTTTGCCAAGGTAGACCTTTCCAGGGTTCTTCTTGAAGGTGTACTTCTGAAGGTTTGCGCCACGCGACAGCGCCCACCCAGCAAAGAACACCGCAATTGCCAACACCAACTGCGCTACCGGTGCGTTTGGGTTTGGCCGTCGCGCCATCGACCACAACCCGACACTGTAGAAGAACGGGTAGAAGGTAAAGCAACCCCAGCCCAACTTGAAACCAACCCGTTCGGCAAACAGGTCATACGTATACAGATGTACCTCCTCAAAGAACAGGTACTCACAGAGCCAGAACGAAAAGAGCAGCACGTACACAATGACCGTTGGCGCCACCGACCCCCCGTTGATGCGGCGATGATGGGCAGCAAAGGACAAAATGTTGAGTTCAAGCAACACCGCCCCGATCAGGTATAAATACATCTTCGCGTCGACTCGCTTGCCAAAGAACTGCGGGTTCTTATGACGGCCAAGGAACAGATCAACAGCTAAGGGCTTACCGGTTGAGGGTGCGGTGAGCACAATCCAAAACGTGAAGATGAGTCCCAACAGACAGGCGCCGGTTAAGGACCACCATCGGTGATCCCACAGAAACGTGCCGTCAACCGCTCCGATTCGCACGAGTGCGAACCCTGTTGCCACGGTGACAGCCAGTACCAGGAGGCCATTCAGCCGATAGGTCAGCTTCTCGCCAGTGGCTTCGTCTTCTACGTACCCGACAACGTTTCGAGCGGGCAGAACAAGGTGCAATACCAATATGTATGCGTATATAGCTAGTGGGGCGAGTAAGCCGAGAATCATGATTGCCCTTTTTTGATGTTTGCTTCCATAATCGAAACCGCAGTTCTGCGCGGGACCACGCGGCGAAGTAAAAGCGTTGCCAGTTTGTTGACAGCCCCCGGAACAATTATCGGTCCGCGACCAAGCGCCGCCAAGGTTTGCGCCACGACGTCCTGGGGGTTCATGGTCCCGGGAGCGTCTTTTGCATCCTTGCGAAACGCCAAATAGTTGGGGGTCCGGATGGCACCGGCACACGACACCAACACATCGACACCACGCGGCTTCAGCTCAGCCCAGAGTCCTTCGCCCAATGTTGTGAGGAACGATTTACTGGCTGCATAGGTAGCAATGGTGGGAGTGCCCGTAAAGCCAGCCAGCGACGACATGATGATCAATGCACCGCGACGTTTGCTCACCATGGACGGCACCACGGCGTGAATGAACCGCAGCGGGCCCCGCACATTGACGTCGGTCACCATCAAGGCATCGTCGAGCGATCCTTCGAGCAATTCACCGGGATAGGAATACGCAGCGTTATATACCGCAACACCAATGTCACGATCCGCTATGACCTCGGCCAAACTTCCAACCAATGTGGAGCTACCCAGGTCGAGGCTGAGACACACCGCTTCGACACCATGGCGGCGGC
>JANMEI010000579.1:0-2779 GCA_031376865.1 Acidimicrobiia bacterium
CGTTTCCCAACGTTCAGGATTATATGGACCGGGCCGTCGCTGAAGCTCGAAACAAGGGATATACCGAAACGCTTTTCGGACGTCGACGCAACATTCCCGAACTGCAAAGTCCGAACTACCGAATTCGTCAGATGGGCGAACGGCAAGCAATGAACGCTGGGATCCAAGGCCTCGCTGCCGACATATTCAAAGTTGCCTTGGTTCGGCTTGACCAAGCATTGATCGACGGAAACCATCGATCCCGAGTTGTGTTGCAGGTGCACGATGAAGTGGTTGTTGAGGTTGTCCCGGAAGAAAGTCCAGTTGTTCGCGCGCTGACGGTCGACACCATGATGTCAGCAGCGTTGCTCGACGTTCCCCTAGAAGTGAATGTGTCATGGGGCGCTAATTGGGGAGAAGCGAAGGGGTGAGCGACGGCAACTCCGGTCGTCACTTTTTCGAGGAGTTCGCTGATTTCTTGGGCCCCTCCTACTTGCGTTACTCATTCACCAAAGGAACACAGAACGAAGTGGCCTTTTTGTGGGACGCGCTTCAGTTGCAACCAGGAATGACGTTGCTTGATGTTGGGTGCGGACCGGGTCGGCACGCGCTCGAGTTTGCTCGGCGAGGACTAGACGTCTTGGGTGTAGACATCGCCAAGACGTTCGTCGACTTGGCGAATGGCAGCGCTAATCAAGAACGACTGTCGGCTCGATTCGAAGTTCTCGATGCTCGGTCGATGACCTTTGATCGCCAATTCGATGTTGTCATCTCGTTGTGCCAGGGGGGCTTTGGTTTAGTCGGTCGTTCAGAGGATGGGCAGGCCGACGGAGCAGTACTCGACCGTATGCGAACGGCCCTTCGACCAGATGGACGGCTTGCGCTGAGTGCATTCAGTGCGTATTTCCAACTTCGCTATCTCGAGGCTCACGATACGTTTGACGCAGTTACGGGGGTGAACCGAGAAACTACGGAGCTGCGAAACGAAGCTGGTGACCGACAGTCGGCCGAATTGTTCACCACGTGCTTCACTCCACTGGAGCTTCGACTTCTCGCCGAAGCCCGGGGCCTCACCGTCGAGCACCTGTGGTCAGTCACCCCAGGGGAGTACGAGGCGCGGCCCGTCACCGTTGATCGGCCAGAATTTTTGATGATTGCACGAGTGACATGAATCTCGGTTCACTTCGAATACCTAAAACCCATGCGTACACAATTCTCAAATACGACTGAAATGAAGCATGGCAGTTGCGGCTCTCATTCAACTGAAAGCACGCATCACTTCTCTCGTCCCAACCTATTTCGGAGTCCCCATGGAAGTCCTCGCACGTCAAACCAGCCAACCACGATTGCGTTTCAAAGCTTTGCTTGCCAGCGTGGTTACTGTCATCGGTGTCATGTCCCTGGCGACACCTGCCAATGCAGCCCCGGTCGCCCGACTGCTTCCCACTCGGGTTCCGTCGACGTATGTGATCGAAGAGGTTTCTGACCAAACCGAACCTAGCTCGAGCGATACTTACCTCTCCTATGTTCGAGACGCCAGCAATACCAAGGGTGTCTCGGTGTTTGCTGAGACCTACGACGCCAAGCGATGGAAGGAAGCAAGCAAAGATTTCATTTCTCGTAAGGCACCTCGAACAACCGTCAAGGGCCAGCGTGCGTTCGTTGAAGTCAATGGTTCGCAGCGAATTGTCTACTGGTTCGCGCAGAAGCGCTTGTTCACCAGTTATGCAATTGGGGTTGACGCAAAGGTACAAGCCGCAGTCAATAACTCGGTGGTGGCTACCAAAGCTGGTCCGACCGCATTCACCATAAAGGCAGTCCCGGCTGGCTTCGAGCTGGTCTACTCAGGACTCAACGCCTCGTTACGCGGCAGTTACAGCCGACTGTTGTATGTATCTGATCCCGAGAACGAACATATCCATCTGATCGTGGAGATCACTTCCATCGACCGCCGGTACATCGACATCTTCCTCCTGAGCCCGTTTAGCCCAGGTGTCACTCCAGCAACCATTAATGGCAAGGCGGGCTACAAGACAAGCGGTTCGTCGTACACCAGCTATTGGTGGGAAGAACAGCCAGGTCTCCTGATCGAGGTCACGTCGGCTGACCTCCCTGATGCAGCCCTGCTCGATGTTGCCGCCAGCGTGGCACCTACCGATGAAGCCGGATGGAAAGCTGTCGTTGACCAGGCCGAAAACTTCGGTAAGTCCGGCAGCGGCGGAGCAGTTCCGGCCGGCCTCGTAGGAGCTGGAATGGTGGAAGGCGAACCATGGACAGCCGCATTTGGTACTGATCAGAACTGCCTGGTGTTTGGCATCGGCGGAACGAGTACCGAATCGTGTCTCAAGAGCCCGAACGCACTCGGCTGGAATGTTGCAACGGTCAAAGGGAAATCGATTGCGGTGGGCGTCGCAGCAGCCAATATCACGACCGTTGTCGCAAAGGCCAACGGCGTCGAAGTTGCCCGTGCCCAGGTTGGTCCAGTAAGCGGACAGCCCCTGTACCGCCTCTTCGTGATGCCACTTCCTGCTGGCGCCACGGTGACCATCAGTGGTCTCGACGCCGCTGGTACCGAGGTACAAGCCCCGGTACCAGCCAAAGCCTGATTCCGAGTAACCTTGGGTTCCCCCTCGCCGGATAGTCCGGCGAGGTGCCCGATGGCTCTCGAACCAGCGGGCGTGTCACGACAACAAGCGAGTCACAAACACCTATGTCAGACGTTTCAACCACTTCTGAGCTGAGCCCCGCTGGCGGCCTCGCTCAGGAAACCATTGCCTACCGTTCCATCACCCTGAATGAC
>JANMEI010000117.1:0-11820 GCA_031376865.1 Acidimicrobiia bacterium
AACGCCCGCGCCCGCCCGGCGCAGCTACTGCCTCCCACCACGTTGACGACATCGTTATGCGAGCCCGCCGACACCACACTCGATGACGACGAAAGTGACCCTGCGCAACTGGACTCCCTGCCACCGATTGCTGCACCAACAACCGGGCCCAGCCGAGATTGTCTCAGACGAATTTCCAGCGGCGCGTTCCTAAGTTGATAGATGGTTATGCAGATGATGTTCGGACCGGCTTTTTCCATTCCAGGTCTCGCACCACTGGGACTGGGTGTGTCGCCGAGCACTTCGAAAGTGAGCGTGGCTGAATATTGCCGAACATTGGCAGTACAGCCACTTCCTGAATGGTCGTGAACTTGTCAGAGTGGTTTCATGACTTCAATCAACACTGTGCCTTCGGGCGTCACCTCTACGCCGGCTGCTGACCCAGCTCTTGCTGTCGCTCACTTTTCCTCGCTGCTGAGTTTGGAAACAGACTGTTGGGATGTGCATGACGCAATGACCAACGGCCCGAGGGACTTTGTGTTGCTGCAAACTTCGGCCAGCGACGAGTCATTTGCCAGTGAACATATCGACGGCGCAATTCATCTGCATCATTCGCAGATTAACGAGGCAACCCTTTCTGCTTGGCCAGCCGACACCACCTTTGTTGTGTATTGCGCTGGGCCCCACTGCAATGGAGCTGACCGTGGCGCGCTCAACATCGCTCGCTTGGGTAGAAGCGTCAAGAAGATGATCGGCGGCAAGTCTGGTTGGCTGGACGAAGGATTCTCGTTCGTGTCCTCATGAGTGCTGTCACGGTTCGTTTGGCGGTCGATGCCTCAGCTCATCCGTCTCAGCGCGATGTGTTGGATCGCTTTACCCAGGCTTGGGGCGATCAGGACCTCCACCAGGTTTCCGAGTGCCTTCATCCGGATGTGACGTATCGCCCCAGCGTCGGATCACCCTTCGTAGGTGTCGAGAAAGTCCATATCTTCACCGTTCATGACGGACTGATTATCGAGAAAGACGCCTATCGTCGAATTGCCTTCGATCCCCAAATCTCAGCGGTTTAAGCCCGCCAGAGACTGACTTCTCGTCTTTCTTCGCCATTTGGTTTACCGACTGGAAGCACAACCCGACCGTTATCGAGGGTGATCGGTCCGACAGTAATCTCTTCAGATGGAGTGCTCCACTCGGGCGCCATGTTGGTTGGTGTTTCGAATGTTGATCCGTCGCGGGTAAGGACGAGTTTGTCGGTCGACGAGATGGAATCGCCCTCTTGCGGACCAACCAACGCAGTGCATATGGCGAACATCGTGGACTCAGGTGCTGCTTGATCTACCACGACGCTGCTGAAGGCCCCATCACAATTCGACGTCAATTTGAGCAAGGTGAAAGTTCTGCCATTGTCGGCCGATGTCCAACCAATGGCGGTGTTCACCGGGGTGCCATCGGCCAGCTCGGAATACCCAGTTCCGTAGATGATGATCTGACCGTTAAAAAACAACGCAGTATCGGCAGAACTTCCGCCTTTGCCGGCCGGGGCAGCCAGTTCCTGGGTGGTCCAAGTTGCACCGTCGGATGAAGTGGATACAAACGAAAACGAACCTGATGCGTTGATCTTGGTGAAACTTCCTACGACAACATATGTGGGCGTAGTTTCTGGCGCACTGTGAATCAGGAGATCGGTCGAAAACGGTTGTTGTCCCGATTTCGGGTTGGGAATCTTGCCAAGTTCCTTCCACGCAGTGCCATCTGTCGTTGAGTACACCATCAGTGCTGTTTCTGTCGCGCCGGTTCCCAGGAGCGTTGTCCCGTCGGGTGACGCCTCAAGGTCGCCGGTGACTTGGCCACTGGGCTGTTCCTTTGCAACCCATGTGATTCCATCAGGCGATGTCCAGATGGTTGGGATTGGCTGAACGGGGTCGCCATCCGCTGTGGCATTTCCACCGCGAGTGCCCACTGCGACGAACTGATTGTTAAACCACACAACATCGTTGACACCGCCGTAGGCGCCGTCTCCAGAACCGATGACAAACGTTTCCTGAGTGTTGTTGATCGAACCCCATTTGCCGCCAGCATTGCGAACCCAACCGAAGGTTGCAGTCGTGCAGCACGACGTTTCGACGTTGGTGAACGCAGCGGCGCTTCCATCAGGAGCAAACGCAATGTGATCGATCCCACCACTGAACTGTGTAAACACGCCAATTGCTTCGGGCTGCCACCCTGATTCGCCAGCCTTGGTGGTTTCAGCAGCGGCGCGTGTGGTTGCGGTCGGTGATGACTCGGTGCACGATGACAGCAGCGCCGCGAAGACAGGGAGTGTTGCCCTCAAAAACAATCGCTTGAAGGTAGGCATCACACCATCATGCTTCGAATTTTGACTGCTTTCTCGAAATGATCAAGTTGATGGGTTTGTATCCACCAGGTGGCGACTTCAAGGAGTAGTTCGGGATCATCATTCTTGTTGGCGAAGAAGGCATAGAACGATAAGCCCACGTTGGTTCCCTTCTCGGCGATCTTGCGGTCGCATACTTCGATGATCTTGGTTCTCATTGATTCGTCCATGGCAACCTCTCTTGCGTTGGTGTGACGGCCGCTACGTCATCAGTCCGTGCGCCCGAAACATCCGATCGTAGATGTCGCGAACCACACACTCTTTGCGCCGGTTGTAATCCATGCCGGTTCCTACTTCAGCATTGGTGGCTCCTGCTGCCGATCTTTTCGCGTTTGCGTACAGCTCACAATCGTCAGGGTGAGTGCGGAGCCAATCTCGAAACATCACATGTCGAATCACTTCAGGGCAGTCGGGGCCGAAGATATGTACGTGTGCGGTTCGCTCGGACTGACGCAGCATGACCAGGCGATGCTGGTGCCACCACGGCTCGCGAACTGCATGAATGAAACCAAGATTCAGCAGCTCGGGTAGATAATTGGATTCATCGGCTGGGTCTTCGACGATGAGGTCGATGTCGATGATCGGCTTGGCGGGCAGTCCTGGCACTGAGGTTGATCCAATGTGATGAAGTTCGAGGGCCCTGCTGCCGAGTGCGCCACTAATCAGTTCGATGACCACATCGTACGTAGACATCCATTTCGGATCGTGTTCTTCGATCGCAATTGGTGTCCGCGTTGGTACGTAGCCCGGCACATAGGCATCGCCCTCGGTGCCCTCTTGATCGTAGTGACGAACAATTTCTGCATCGGTTGGTCGCACCCCGCTATTCAATCACTCCTCAGTTGCTGAACCGTTTGTCGCGCCGGGCGCGACAAACGGTTCAACAACCGGTATGTGTTGCGTTCGCCTAGCTGCCTTTGCCGCGTAGAGCGCCTGATCTGCACGCTTCAGCAACGAGGAACAGGTGTCGCCCAGTTCTGCGAATGCGACACCGGCGCTGGCCCCAAGTCTCACGGTTGTGTGTCCCAAGTCGATTGGTTCCGACGCCGCCGTGCGGATGAGGTCAACAAGTACGGCAGCCCCTTCAAGCGACTCGTCGCTACACACGACAAGAAACTCATCGCCCCCAAGCCGTGCCACCATTCGGTTCGGTCCCGCGCATGCGGTAAAGCGTGTCGCCATCACACGGAGAATCTCGTCACCGGCCAGATGTCCCTCGGCGTCATTGACGCGCTTGAAGTGATCGAGATCTATGAAGAGAAGCGCGACGGCATCGTTAGCCTGAACAAGTTGCTCCAACAGGCGATAAACCGCAGCGCGGTTGGGCAGTCCTGTCAGAGTGTCATGGTTCGCTGCATACTCAAACTCATCGCGAAGTTGGTTGTTGAGTTGGATTGACTCAGATAATCGACGAACTGCTAACTGTACGGATGATCCGAGTTGTCCTGGTGGTGCGACATGATGTGTCGCTTCGTCCAGGGGTCCTGTTGCGAGCGCATCAGCTTGTTTCTGTACTGCGGTCAACGCTTCTGTGAGGTCATTCAAGGCGTGCGCGCTGCTGACCAGTTCTCGCGGACCTCGCGGAACAATCGGCTGCACGGAATCGATGCCGTTGACAAGCGCTGCTGCCTGTTTTCCCAGTTGATGAATGGGACGCCATATCGCCCGTCCTACCAGGGCCGCAATCGAGAGCGACACTACTAACGAAGCTACTAACCACCAGATGAAACGCGATATTCGCATCCGTTCCTCGCTGAGCAATCGCTGTGCTCGTTGCGATAATGCAGTTGATGCATCATCAGAAATGCTACCGAGCCTGGCATTTCGCCGTACAAGAAGTGAATACAACCTGTTTGTGTCCTCGGAGGTCAAACGAGGTTCCTCGAGTGAAGCAACGCGTGATGTTGCGCTGGCGATGTCCTTTTCGTCGGTGCTCTTGATCACCTCCTTGGCTGGGCTGGCTACCGTCACCGGTAAAGCAGCGATGGCTTCAAGGGCACGAAGAGCCGAGCGTTGCTCTGCTTCGATCAGACTCGCAACCGTTTGGTCTGATGACGTTGTCAGCGGCAGACGTAGTATCAGACTCGATTCTCTGATCGACGCGTCGGTCGCCTTCAGCGACAGTTCAAGAGCGCGCAAGTCATTGCGCATAGCGTCGTCTCCGCCGAGCATTGCGACCAGCACCCACAGCTCGCGCATAGAGGCGTCAAGCTCTTCGCGATTCTGCGCAAGTAGATCGTCGTATCCGTTGTCGAGGTCGTCACTCGTTGTTGCCGAATCGACTTGATCTCGTATTCGTTTCAAGTCGCGTTGCGTCGCTCCGGGCCGACCATAGATCTCCAGTCTGGAGATTGCTTTGGTGACCTTGCGTTGGTGCTCGATGAGATCCTCGTCAAAGGGAACTCGGCCTCTCGGAGTTGTGTTGGCTCCAGCATTCCTGAGCGCCGTGGTGTCGTTTTCGAATTGCAGCTCTCGTTGAACTTGGGCAAGGAGCTTCACTCGAACGGCTGCTGGTGCGAGATATTCGGTGAACGTCAGTTCACCATGATCATGATCAATTCGGTCGACGGTCCGATACGCCAACCCGCTCCAGGGCACCATGACCAGCACAACCAGAAGCAGTCGAACCGGCACGTGCCGGAGCAACCCTCCTGGATCCGGTTTGGGGTTGAAAGCCATAGCAATCATTCATCGGAAAACTGCTCAGGCTTCTGAAGAGACAAAACATCGAGAGGGCAAACCCTTCGGGGGTGACTTACGGTGCCAACGGCTTGGGCACAGGGTTTCCTGCGACGACTTTGCGTTCGAACGAAAACAGTTCGGGTTTGGTGGGATCAACCGTCATGCGAATCCAGTGGGTCTCTGGATTTCCGAACGTCTCTACTCGGCGGAACGAGCCCATCACCTTGCCGGTTTCGGTCCCATCGCGAACATCAATCACATCGGTGAGTGGGGTATCAAAGCGTTGTGAGTGGCTATCGCCATGAGTGAGCACCACCTGGCCGTTGAAGTTGCTCACTTCGGTTTGAATTGTCTTGATCAGACGCTTGTATCCGTTGTTGTCATAAGTAGGGAGCTCGCTTCGCTTGTTCTCAAAATCCGGGTTTCCCTGCTGAGCGATGAACACCCCGCGCAGTTGTAGGCGCTTCGCTTCGGCGAACGAGTCACTTAACCACTTGAGCACAGCCGGTTCTCGTGACGTGCATTCAAACAAGCTAGGTATACGTGTTACTTGCAATGGTCCACCCGCACAGTTGTTGTTGCTCCCAGGCACGTTCAACCCAATGAACATGACGGGCCCCTTGACCCACCGCACGTTCTCGACGTATGCCACGAACTGCTTGTCAACATCGGCCTGTCGCACCAGTGTCATCTTGGTTCCACCCTGACTCTGATTGTTCGGATAGAACACGCGGCGTAGGTTGTCCAACCGCTCGAACGGATCGCCAAATGCTGACTTCGGAACGGTGGCAAGGATGCGATGACAGTCCGTCCATTCGTTGTCGCCAAACAGATAGACGAGCGGCGACTTCACCCGATCAAATTGTGCCTTCGTGGCAACGTTGATCTCGTCGGTGCATTCGTTGCCGCCTGCTTTTGTATCTCCATTGTGAATCACAAACGACGGACTTGCCGTGTTGATGTCGGCAATCATCCGTTCGCTCTCTTGCCACAGCGGTCCATTTAACGGTCCGTAGTTGTAGTCACCGATCAATGCGACGGTGTAAGACTCGTTCGCGGCTTTTGCTGCTGGCACGAGCGCTGCGGTGGCTGATAGTCCAAGGACAATCGACGCACCGCTGATCGATTTGCCGAATCGAGTGAAGCGTGGAGTATTCGTTGTGCTCATGAAGCGCAACGTAGAACGACCGTCTAAACGGAACGCCAACAACGAGTGGTGGAAAGCTCAACCAAGGTGCAACACCTCTAATTCGTCATCGTTCTTGTGGGCAAAGTCGCTCTGAGAGCGACTTTGCCAACTATTACGCGGCGCGTAATCGGTGGCTTCACGGATGTCGAAACTGGATTCAGTCGGCAGAGTGGAAGGTACGACTCACTCGACAGAAGGGACCGACCATGAACGCAGGCTTCGACCATCATCGAGAAGCGTTTCGCCTCCACGGGCCGCTGCGACTGGTCTGTCCAAGCTCGCTGATCGTCGATCTTTCAGGTGGCCCAACTGAAATCGATCTCTCGTCTGTCATTCACGTGTGTCGACGCACGAAGGCCGCAAGCGGATCGTCGCAACGACGTGCGTATGTGGTCTTGCTGGGAGGAGCTCGTTTCACCATCGGCATGCCGACCATGCGTTTCCTGTCACTCGAACAATTGGAAGACGGTTTTGTGACGCCAATTCGTGTCACCGCCAAGGCACTAGCTCGAATCTCCATCCGCGACGAATGCAGCTTTGACACCAAAACCATCGAGCTGATTGCGTAGCAGTCGCGACGAAACCACCATCGCCCCGGTAGCGGACAGGGTTTCCTACGCTGGATGCCATGTGCGGCGACCACCCTTCATCCCTGGAACCATCGCGAGAACTCGACCGACGCTCGGTACTTCGGGGCTTGGTCGGTCTCCCCGTCGCCCTTCCTGCCCTACTGGCTGCCGGATCTGTGACGAGTCGAGCCGAAGCGGCTAAAGTGAAGATACGGTCGAAGGCGTGTTTATCGGAAGCCAAAGCTCCCACAGCGTCCACCAAAGCCCTGGCCGAGATCTTTGCGAGTCATTCTCTGAGCGTGCACCCTCGGGCTGATTGGGGGGCAAAGTTGCCACCCAAAGGCGCGTTGGAGGCCGAAACGCCTCGCTTCTTGCTGGTCCATCACACGGTCAGTTCCAATACCTATGGCGAAAGTGCCGTAGCGGGCCAAATCCAAGGCTTTTTCAACTTTCACACCAGCAAAGAAAAAGGTTGGAGCGACGTCGCGTACAACTTCTTCGTTGACCGTTTCGGCGGGGTATGGGAAGCACGCACCGGAAGTTTGGCGGGCCCCGTGCGAGGAGATGCAACCGGCGGGAACCAGGGCTTCTCCCAGCTCGTCTGTTTGATTGGTGATTTCACAACACAACGACCATCAGACCTTGCCATCAGCGCGCTCAGTCGCGTCCTTGCCTCACTTGGTGAAAAGTACGGCATCGACACGACGCCCGGCACCACAACGTCGTTTGTGTCGCGCAAGTCCAATCGGTGGAAGGCCGGAGTGTGCGTCGAAACGCCTACCATTTCTGGTCATCGAGAGATGTCGCAAACCGCATGCCCTGGTGATGCTCTCTTTGCCATTGTTCGAGATGACTTACCGATCATGGTGACAAAGGCTCGCAAGAAATGACGAGGTTCCAACCGGTGCTTGCCGTTGTCGCGGCAGCGTCGATGTTGGGCGCGCTTAGTACGTTGCCGTCGACAACAGCTGCAGCCGCAGCTGACAAACGCGTCGCCGCGTCGACGGTTGTTTCTCGTTTGGTCAATGCGTACCCAGGCGTCGTTGAAGCATCAGGCAAGGATGCCGTAGTGGTGGGCGGAAAAACCATCAAGGTGGATCAGGGTCGATCATCTTCCAGCTTTGACGAGCGATTGAATCAAGCAGACCTGGTCGATCAACTCTCGATCCCATATTCAGCGGGATGCCCGGTTTCGACTCCAGCAGAGAACGAGGACCCGGGGCGTCTGCGTGAAGAACAGTTCTTTACGCAGATGTACGGCGGCTCGCGAAAAGCAGTATCGAAGAACTTGACCACGGTTGATTGGTTTGGCCAGAAGCTCTCGGTCACGACTGTGAATGGTGTCGACAAGAAACTGGGCGAAGTGCAAGCCGAGTTAGCAAAAAGCCAAGAGTTCAAGAAGTACCTGACCCCGAGCGCTGGCACCTTCAACTTTCGAGTGATCGCCGGAACGAAACGGCTGAGCGTCCATTCTTTCGGGGCAGCCATCGACATCAATACCAAGTACAGCGACTATTGGCGATGGGACGGTGCCGGAAAAGCGCCCCAGTACAAGAACCGCATCCCTTGCGAAATTGCCGAAGTGTTCGAACGACACGGATTCATTTGGGGTGCCAAGTGGTATCACTACGACACGATGCACTTTGAATACCGACCAGAATTGTTGAGCCCATGAAGAAACGCCAATCGGTTACAGCCATGTTAATAAGCGCGCCAATGATCATCATCACTGCGGTGATGGTGAACGCTCAGTCAAATCCGGTTCCCGTAGCTACCACTTCTCGGAGTGCCACGACCCTTCCCAGCGCGTCATCGATACCACCTATACCGACGACTGCAAAGAAGTCTTCGATCGCATGTCCGAGCGCTGCCTCACTCGACGATCGGGCGGCAGCGCGTCAATTGTTGATGCTGGGCTTCACGACAGAGACCGACTCGCGCCTCACGCTGCTGGCTAAAAACGGCATCGGCGGATTCTTTGTGATGGGTTCTCGTCGCACTCCTGAAGGCGTAAAACGAGCAACCGCCCAGGTTGCAGCCATACGAAGCGGCGCAACATCAGCAGGACTTTCACAGCCCTTCATCGCCACCGATGAAGAAGGAGGGAGGGTGCAACGATTTGTTGCCCTTGGCAAACTTCCCTCGGCTCGTGAAATGGGCAACAAAGATGCAGCTGCAATTCAAACCATTGCCAAGGGCCATGGCGACAAACTGAAGAACCTCGGTCTCAACATGGACTTTGCTCCCGTGCTCGATCTTGACGGCCGAGCGACTGGCGTCATCGCCGATCGATCGTTCTCCACCGATCCGGCAAAGGCCTGGAGCAGCGCGTACGCGTTTGCCCAAGGCCTCGGCAGCGCCGGTCTGACCCCGGTCTACAAGCACTTCCCCGGACACGGTTCAGCTAGCGGCGATTCGCACAAAGGCTTGGTCACCACACCATCGATTAGTGAACTTCGCAAGAGGGATCTGGTCCCGTTTGCTTCAGCGATCAAGAGCGGTGCGCAAGTGATCATGATGGGACATCTCCTGGTGCCCGGGCTTACTGACGCCGAAACCCCAACCACGTGGACGCTAGCTGCGTATCAGGAACTGCGCACGATGGGCTTCAACGGGGTCATCATGACCGACGACCTTGGAATGGGTGCACTGGCTGCTGAACCAACTGTCGGGCGCCGAGCCTCGCGATCAATCGCAGCAGGCGCAGACATCGTATTGTTCTCGACCACCGCAGGTGCCGAGCTCATCCTCGATCAACTGGTTGCCGACATCAAGTCGGGAAAGTTGCCGCGGGCGCGGGTCAACGACGCTGTAGGCAGAACACTCAAACTGCGCTGCGGATAAACACCGGCACGGCATCGGTGGAGTTATCCGGGTCGTACTCGTACCCAGCGCCCGTGAATTCGGGCAGACGATCAACCGAGGTGATCTGTTCGCGTATCAACCACGAAGCCATCACGCCACGAGCTTTCTTCGCAAAGAACGAAATCACTTTGGCGTCGCCGTTGCCCTTGCCATCCAGAAAACGAGGCGCTACCACCGGCACGCCCAACTTTGCCGGCCGCACGCTGCCGAAGTACTCCTCTGACGCGAGATTGATCAGCACCTTGTCGCCGGGGGACTTCTTCATGTCGGCCTTCAACGTGTTGGTGATTTCGTCTCCCCAAAATTGGTAGAGGTCCCGGCCCTTTTCGGTGGGAAGCCGGGTGCCCATTTCCAATCGGTAGGGGAGCATCAGATCAAGCGGGCGCAACACGCCGTACAGGCCAGACAGGATGCGAAGCGTCTGTTGTGCTCGGTCAAAGTCCTCGTCAGAGAATGTGGTTCGCGCACTCATGCCGTCGTACACGTCGCCATCGAAAGCCAATAGTGCAGCGCGAGCTCGCTTCTTGGTGAGTGGACGTTTCCACGACTGATATCGCTCGTAGTTCAGCTCGCTGAGGGCCGGTGAGATCGACATCAACCTGCTGATCTGGTCGGGTGTTTTGGTGGCCATCACCTGAATAAGTTCAGCGGACCGATCAAGCATCCTTGGCTGGGTGCAGCGAGACGTGGGTAGCGGGGACTCGTAATCGAGGGACTTCGCCGGTGAGAGAACAATCAGCACCTAGTACTTTTAGCGCATGGAGACAGGCCTTGGTTACGAGCCGAGCGAATTGAGGCCAACGACCGGTCCTCTCGAACTCCCAAGTCAGTTGTTGCCAGGCGAGATCATTCTGTGGGAAAGACAGACGAAGACGGGACTCCGCTTCCAATCGAGCGACCTTTTCATGCCTCTTGGCCCAATGCAAAGATTCGACCTAGCGATTCACTCGGCGACCAACCTCGTTGACCAGAGTTGATAGGTTTTTACCGAATGATCGAAGCTCCGACTGTGCGAGTGACGCCGTTGCGCAACTCCGACTCTTCGTTTGCTGCATCGCTTGCCGATGTCGATAGCATTCTTATGCGTGCGTACAACATGCCATCTCGTCAATCTCGAATTGAGCGGTATCTTGCCATCGATGAACTCGGCTTCGTGGTTGCCTACCTTGACGATGTACTGGTCGGCTGTGGGGGAGTCGTTGCTTACCCATCCGGTGGCTTCGGGTGGATCGGTCTGATCGCTACCGACCCAGATCACGCTGGTCGTGGCGTTGGTCGTGCAATCACCAACCATCTGGTCGGCTATCTGCGGTCAATCGATTGTGTCGCCGTCTTAGATGGCTCCGACAGTGGCGCTCCGCTTTACGAAAAGATGGGATTCATCGACCATGGTGTGACGGCGCAGTACAACTACACAGGGCCAATCGCAACTCACTTCACCCTTGCACCCGGCTGCTCGCTCGCCACCCAAGCCGATTTTGAAGAGATCGTTGCTTTCGACACCCCTCGCTTCGGCGCCGATCGGTCGCCGCTGCTGCGATACCTCTGGCGGGAAAACTCGCAACGATGGGTGACGGTGCGTGGACCATCGGGTGAGCTGTCTGGTTACGGCACTGCTGCTGACACGACCATCGGTCCTATTGTTAGCAACTCGATTGATGCGACTCATGCACTGTTGACTACCTTGACCACGTTCTCGTTTGATCGTTTGCCTTGGATCAACGTGCCTCCCGAAAGCTCGTTTCATGGTCCTATTCGGGATCGAGACGACTTCACTTTGGGGCGATCCTTACGTCACCAGCGGCTAGGGGCCGGCACCTTGCCAGGCGATCGAGATTGCCTGGTCGCACAGTGCAGTTTCGGGGAGGGATAGACCGATCCGGAAAAGCGAACAGAGAGCGGTCAGGGTGAGCGGTAGCCTGACGTGGCTATGACTGACGCTTCCGCACCCGATTCAGCCAACGTACCTGCACCCCGAGACTTCATCCGGGATCAGGTTGCAGCAGACTTGGCGAGCGGCAAGATCCAGCAAGTCGTCACCCGGTTCCCACCTGAACCCAATGGTTTCCTCCATATCGGTCACGCTAAGGCGATCTGCCTCAACTTCGGGATCGCCCAGGAATTCGGTGGTTCGTGCAACC
>JANMEI010000124.1:0-3188 GCA_031376865.1 Acidimicrobiia bacterium
CCGGGCAGCGTCAAACACGCAGCACGGGGATACAGTGTCGTTGGATATTGCCATATCGATATATTGACATACATCGATAGGTTGGTTAACGTATCGACGTTCGTCAAAACGTTTCAACTACTCAACACTCAGTCAGGACTCCAACATGCGTGTGCAACTTGCCCTCAACGTGACCAACCTCGACGAAGCGATCGACTTCTATTCAAAAATGTTTGATACGCCGCCATACAAAGTGAAGCCGGGCTATGCCAACTGGGCGATCGAAAACCCGCCGCTCAAACTGGTGATCTTCGAAAATACCGATGCCGAACCGGGTTCGATCAACCACCTCGGCGTCGAAACCGAATCAGCTGACGAAGTAGTCGCCACGGAGGCTCGCGTGTCAGGCGTTGGTCTGAAGACCACGGGGATCGATGACACGATTTGTTGTTTCGCAGAGAAAGTGGAAACGTGGGTTGAAGGCCCCGTTGGTCATAAGTGGGAATGGTATGTGAAGCAAGCAGACCACGACACTCAGTTGGCCAACGTCGTGCTCAGTTCCAGTGCATCAAGCGGTTCAGCGGCGACTCCTTGTTGTCCATAACGCTGTTGTAAGTTGATCTCCGATGTCGTTTCCCCTCAGCGCTCCCACCGGTCCACCTTCGCGTCAGCGTCTTTTGTTAGAGCTCTTCGCGCCTCGGGAAACGCTCCGGCTGCCTTTGCGATTGCCGGGGCTCCTGCTGCGTCGGTCAACGACAACATTCACCATGTTGATGGTTCCTGGACTGGGAGCCACCGACGCCTCGCTACTTCCTCTGCGTACGTATCTTCGTCAACTCGGTCACGATGCGCGACCCATCAATTTTGGTCGCATTACCGATGACGTCGAAGGGCAGTACTTGCGGGTAGCCGATGCGGTGGTCGCTACGGCGAAAGAGATTGGTGGACCGGTGGTTCTCATTGGATGGAGTATCGGTGGCGTCTTGGTACGTGAAGCGGCTCGAGATCATCCATCGCTTGTCAGCCGAGTGTTCACATTCGGAACGCCAGTCGTTGGTGGCCCTGCCTATTCGCAGGTAGCTCGTCGATACAACCAGGCCACGATTGATGCCATTTCCAGTCGTGTCGACGAGCGTGCACAGATTCCACTTTTGGTTCCGCAGACGTTGATGTGGAGCCGTCTCGACGGAATCGTTGACCCTGCAGCATGTTTCGACAGAGTGTCGAAAGAAGTCGAGCACGTCGAGGTGGGCAGCACCCACTTCGGGATGGGGCTGGACCCCGACGTGTGGACTGCAATCGCAGCTCGCCTGTAAGCGTCCCCGGCGGCGGAATCAACTACAAAGCGGATTTGCCAAAGGCAATAGCCTCTTGAAGGAGCGCCGCTGGGAGTTGAAGGTGGGGGGTGCGGTTGATTCCTTCACAAACGTCAACAGTCGCGCGTCGGCCGTCACTGAATTCGATGTCGACGTTGCCGTCGATGGCAAGTATCAATGTGTGGCTGACGTGACCGGTGCAATCGAGCAGCGTCATTTTGGTGAGATACGCATCACAATCCATGACGGAGTATATAACAAGAATCGTTCTCATATAGGATGATCGGATGCCGAATCACTGCGACGTCTTAGGAAAATCACCATCATCTGGGAACAAGGTTTCCCACTCGAACGTAAAGACCAAGCGCACCTTTCGCGTCAACGCACATAAGAAGCGGTTTTGGTTGCCCTCTGAGCGACGATGGATCTCCCTCAACGTGAGCACGAAAGGGTTGCGAACCATCCAAAAGCGAGGCATCGAATCTGTCGTGGCCAGCCTTCGATCGCAGGGAAAGCGGATCTAATGGCGAAGAACGAAAAGCGTCCGATCATCAAGCTCCGCTCGACTGAAGGAACTGGCTACGTATACGTGACGACGAAAAACAAGGTTAACAACCGTGAGCGGTTGGAGTTGAAGAAGTACGACCCGGTCCTTCGCCGCCACGTGATGTTTAAAGAGGAGCGCTGATGCTCAAACTTCCGGTGACTGTGCTTTCTGGGTTTTTGGGCGCTGGCAAAACCACGCTGTTGCAAAACGTGCTGTCGAACCGAGAGGGACTCAAGGTTGCCGTCATTGTCAACGACATGAGTGAGATCAACATCGACGCTTCGTTGATTGCTGGCGGTGGTGCCTCGCTTGACCGGGTAGACGAGCGGCTGGTCGAGATGACAAACGGTTGCATCTGTTGCACCCTCCGCGATGATCTCCTCGTGGAGGTGGCGAAGCTGGCAGGGGAGGGGAAGTTTGATCACCTCCTGATTGAATCGACCGGAATTTCGGAGCCGATGCCGGTGGCTGCTACCTTCAGTTTCATCGACGAGCAAGGAGTGTCGCTTGGTGATGTGGCCGAACTGGACACCCTGGTAACGGTGGTCGACGCCGTGACGTTTCTCGAACTGGCCGGTCCTGAATCGATGGATGATCTTGCCGATCGGGGAATGGCTGCCGACGACGAGGACCAACGCACCATCGCTGATCTGTTGATCGATCAGGTCGAATTTTCTGATTTGATCATGTTGAACAAATGCGACCTGGTGGACGAATCTCACCTGTTGGCAACCGAAGCACTCATTCGGCAACTGAACCCCCTGGCAAAAATTCTACGAACCGTCCAAGGTAAGGTCGCTGTCTCGCAGCTGGTTGGAGCCCGGCTGTACGACGAAGAGATGTCAGCGCAACGAGCTGGTTGGATTCAGGCCCTGAATGGGGGTGGTCCCCCGGAAAGCGAAGAGTACGGAATCTCAAGTTTTGTGTTCCGATCTCGTCGAGGGTTTCACCCGCAGCGATTTCATCAGTTAATGAATGAGGAATGGTCGGGAGTTGTTCGCTCCAAAGGGTTCGTCTGGTTGGCATCGCGCCCCGACGTCATGGCGATCTACAACCATGCTGGGGGCACGTGCACTTTGGAGCCGTCTGCCCTTTGGTGGTGCGTACAAGATCGTGCTGACTGGCCGGAAGATCCAGAAGAGCTTGCGATCATCAACGCCGAATGGGATCCCGAGGTGGGCGACAGACGAGTCGAGTTGGTCGTCATTGGCATCAACGTTCCGGTTGAAGTGATTCGATCGCAGTTAGCGGCGTGTGTTCTGACCGACGCCGAGTTTGATCTTGGGGAAGATGAATGGGTGAAGTTTGCCGATCCATTCGAATCGTGGGATGCGGCGTGATCAGCT
>JANMEI010000180.1:0-2159 GCA_031376865.1 Acidimicrobiia bacterium
CTTCGCGACGGCGACGGCATTCCCATCCCAGATCTTCGAACGAGCTGACGGTGCGGTCGATGTTTGGTGTCATGACTACCAGGTGGTCGATTGCGGTGATTCCGTTGGCGTGGGAGGGAGCCGTCGGGGGAGTCGGTGCTCCGGTGGTGGTGCTGGTGGGAAGTCCGTCAACGGTGGCAGGTAAAGCGGTGTCTTCGGCCAGTACCCAACTAGTGATGCCTTTGGCATCGGGCGAAGCTCCGGTGAGGGTGATGGCGGTGGTGCCCAGGCGCACGGTGGCGCCATCGAGGGTAAACCCCAACGAGGCCCAGGTGGCGGGGTCATCAGCAACGGTCAGAAACAAGATTCGGCTCACTCACGAACGTTACCGATGATGTGGCACCGAACGCGAAACGAGACCGGGAAGACCCGATCTCGTGACAGTGAAGCTTTTGGTACATCTGATTGGTACAGCTAGATAAGTGAAGCAGGTGCGCTACCCGAGAGGGAAAGCTGGTCCCGAAGGATCAGCCAGGCTTATTCAGCCGGGCTTATTCAGCCCCGGCCACAGTTCGGCTTGGTGCCGTGATTGGCCTTCTTCTTTCGAGCGCGGGTCCGCTTCTTCGAGGTGCGCTTTGACATAAGGGGAACACTCTAGACCACCGAAACCCAGCCCCAAATCCACCCAACCCAAAACCCACCCCCGGCGCGCGCGTGAAACGTTGGTTTTTCACACGTGGAACAGTTGAACCTCCCAGAATCCGGCTCTCAGATGTTTCACGCGCGGATTGGGCGGATTGGTGGGTTTGGGAGGGTCGGGGTTTTGGGCCAGTAGCCTGAACAGCCTCATGGAACGTTTTGGGTTCGTTGGTCTGCCAAACGCAGGCAAGTCGTCATTATTCAACGCCCTGGCGGGTGGGGGAGCGCTCGCAGCGCCGTACCCGTTTGCCACCAAAGAACCAAACGTCGGTCGGGCCAAAGTGCCTGACGAGCGGCTTCAGCTGTTGGCTGAGATGTCCAAAACTCAGAAGATCGTCCACGCCACCAGCGAATTTGTCGACATAGGCGGTTTGGTCGAAGGTGCCAGCAAGGGTGAAGGTCTGGGTAACAAGTTCTTGGCCAACATCCGGGAAGTAGACGCCATTGTGTTTGTGTTACGGGCGTTTGCCAAAGGATCCACGGGTGACGATGTCCCCGGGCCGCAAGACCCGGTCGAGCATCTTGCTGTCGTCGAGATTGAATTGGCGCTCGCTGACTTGCAGTCGGTCGAAACGCAACACGCCAAACGACTGCGCGCATCAAAGCTCGATAAATCGTTGTTACCCGGGGTCGAGTCCTTGGAGAAAGTGCAGGCCATCCTGGCTGAAGGCACCCCGCTGTATCGAACCAAGTTGACTGCCGATGATCGGTCCAACTTGAAAGAGTTCTTTCTGCTCACTAACAAGCCGGTGCTGTGTGTAGTCAACGTCAGCGACAACGATCTCGATGGCATCGCCGAGATAACTGCTCCGGTCGAAAAACTGATGGCTGGGCACGCCGACGTGTTGGGCATGTGCGTTCAGTTGGAAGCCGAAGCTGCGCAACTCGACGACGATGGTCGCAAAGAACTGCTGGACGGATTCGGTCTCGGCGATGGGGCGCTGCCTCGACTAATGAAGGCCGCATACAAAATGCTTGATCGCCGCACGTTCCTGACAACTGGCGTGCAAGAAACCCGCGCCTGGACCTTTCGTGCGGGAGCGAAAGCGCCGGAGTGCGCAGGCGAAATTCACTCTGACATTCAACGCGGGTTCATCAAGTGCGAAACCATTCAATGGGACGTGTTGTTGGAATGCGGATCTATGGCCAAAGCAAGAGAAGTCGGCAAACTTCGCCTTGAGGGCAAGGATTACGAAATGCAAGACGGCGACACTGTCGACTTCAAGTTCAACGTCTCCAAGTAGCACGCCCGAAAATTCTGACGTGGCTCAACTCGTGGTGAACGGAGTCGATGTCAGCGTGGTGCATATTGCCAACACTCGGGCGCTTCGGCGTACTGGACTGCTTGGCCGTTCGTCGTTTACCGAAGCAATGTGGCTTCCCGGTATTAAAAGCGTGCATACCATTCGGATGCAGTTTGCCATCGATGTGGCTCATGTCGACAAAGCCGGTAAAGTACTACGTGTGCAGACCATGAAGCC
>JANMEI010000204.1:0-1706 GCA_031376865.1 Acidimicrobiia bacterium
AGGAGGTGGCGTGTTGCCTACCTCGACGCGCAACGATACGGCGACGTCATCGGCCGCGTGGGCCGAATCCATCTGAACGGCAAGCCCGCCGATAACTACGGCGGCAGAGCCAACGAAACTTGCTATCTGCCGCCAACCGTAGTGAGCTTTCCGCGTTTGCTGAACGTCCATTCAGTGAGATTACCACCAAGGGTGGTCGCGACAAGAGGGCCCACCCTTGGCGGAGTTCGAGCTAGAAGGTGGCGGGCCAGACTTGTGTGGCGACTCGCATCATGTTGCCTCCGAGCGCTGCTTCGATTTCGTTCGGGGCGAAGCCAACCTCTGCCAAAGCCCCTGGCAACACTTCCCATTCTTCGATTGGTGCAGCACCCAGCGATGACAGCACGTCGCCGCCATATCCGGCTGAATTGGGCCACCAATGCTGCGGGTCATAGTCGCCAGGCGGCATATCGTTCAGTTGCGGTTGAATAAACGAGCAATCCAATCCAAACCCAACGTGGTCGGGGCCCACCAAGTCAGCAACGTATGCGGCATGACGGGCAAGATCGATAGCAGACGGCTCAACGGATCCGACGAACATATCGATCCCCGTAATGCAGATCACTCCGCCGGTGGCAGCGCATGTGCGAATCTGCTCGTCGGTGATGTTGCGCCCGTGATCGATGAGGGCTGCAGGGTTGGCATGACTGAAGATCACCGGCTTACTTGACGCAGCCATGATGTCGAGCGTGGTGCGCCGCTCCGTATGCGAGCAGTCCATCAGCATGCCGGCGGCATTGACGGCTTCAACCATGCGGTGACCAAGTGGCGTCAAACCTTGCGGTTCATCGTGACAACCACCGGCCACGCTGTTGTTGCGGTTGTACGCAAAGTGAATCTGACGAACGCCAAGCGACGCATACAGCGCCACCATTTCGGGGCGATCAAGAAGCGGCATCGAGCCTTCGAGATCGAACCCGATGGCGATGTATCCGCCATTTGCAGCACCTTCGATGTCTGTAACAGATTGAGCAATTTGAAATTGATCTGCGCGCTGAGCAATTGTTGATCGAAAGCCAGCGATAGTGCTCATCACTTGATTGACTGGATTCATATCCATGCCGACATTGATGGATACATAGCTGACACCCAGTTGTCGTAGTCGATCAATCGCTTCGAAGTCGGCATCTGGATGGAGTGGCAAGCACTCGTGAGCATCCCAATAAATCACGGCACTACCGCCGCTGCCGCTGTCAGTGCGGCGATCACTTCGCCAACGGCACGTTCGGCTGACTCGAGCGCACCTTCCACGTATCCGTTGTAGACACGCCCCGTTTCAGTGCTGGCGAAATGGATGGCACCAATCGGTTGCGTGATGCTCTCGTACCCGGCCGTCATCACTCCGGGAGGCGCGTAACAGCTATAGCCGCCGCCGATGTATGGCTCGGTCAACCAGTCATGATCGAAGTAGTCGGTGACGTCATGTGCTTCCGGCCCGAAGACTTTTGCCAGTTCTTCCAGCACGACGGCACGCCGGTCTTCGACGGACCGATCGCTCCAGTCCACCGCGTCGTCGCCCCCAATGAATGCCACCAGCGCTGGATGCTTGCCGCCATCGGAGGTTGCTTCGAGCGTGTGGTCCAAGACCAACAACTCCGGGTCGATCGGGTTGACGGGGCGGTCAGTCCAGAAGGGCTTGTCGTACAGTGCGAAACACTTGATGACTG
>JANMEI010000233.1:0-2558 GCA_031376865.1 Acidimicrobiia bacterium
CCGAAGGTGAGGTTGTGGTGGGCGTGAATGCCAATCTGTGTTTCTGGCTTGAGCGCCTCACGGTAGGCACGCATACGGTCTCGGACGTCGTTCATGGTGAGGCGGCCGCCTGAGTCGGTGATGTACACGCAGTGCGCTCCGGCTGCTTCCATGCGCTTAGCCTGAATGGCCAGTTTGTCGGGTGGGCTCATGTGCGACATCATCAAGAACCCGGCCGCGTCCATGCCCAACTCTCGGGCCGTGGCGATGTGCTGATCGGCAACGTCGGCCTCGGTGCAATGCGTCGCAACCCGAACTGAACGCACACCAAGGTTGTATGCGTGTTTCAGATCGTGAATGGTGCCGATGCCCGGCACCAGCAGACAGGCCAAGACTGACTTCTTCAGCACCGATGCTGCTTCTTCGATCCACTCGGCGTCGGTGTGGGCCCCAAAGCCGTAGTTGAACGAAGAACCAGACAAGCCGTCGCCGTGGGTGACTTCGATGGAATCCACACCCGCCTCATCAAGCGCCACACAGATGTCGCGAACCTGTGGAATGGAATAGTTGTGTTTGATGGCGTGCATACCATCGCGCAACGTGACGTCTTGAATGTACAAACGTGGAGGAACCAACGACGTTGTTGTAACGGGGGAGCTCATGACAGTGCCGCCTGGATTGCGATTTCTTCGGCTGTCTTGATGGCTGCCGAGGTCATGATGTCGAGGTTTCCCGCATAAGGCGGCAGGTAATGCCCAGCGCCTTCCACTTCCAAGAACACGGATACTTTCCAGCCGGTGAACTTACGATCCATCTCGGGGATACGTACCGGCTTTTCGTCGGTAATCTCGTCGAACTGAACTTCCTGTTTCAACCGGTAACCAGGTACGTAGCTGCGTACCGATTCGACCATCTCATGAATGGACTGAGCAATGTCGTCGGGGTTGGCTGCTTGCACCAAGCAGTACACGGTATTGCGCATGATCAGCGGAGGTTCGGCAGGGTTCAAGATGATGATGGCCTTGCCTCGGGCTGCACCACCAACCACTTCGACCGCCTTCGCGGTGGTCTCGGTGAACTCGTCGATGTTGGCCCGGGTGCCGGGGCCAGCTGACCGGGAAGAAACCGACGACACGATCTCGCCGTACTCAACCGGTACGACGCGGTTAATGGCAGCAACCATCGGAACCGTTGCTTGCCCGCCGCAGGTAACCATGTTCAGGTTGACCGCATCAAGATGTTCGCGAAGGTTGACTGATGGAATGCAGTAGGGGCCTAAGGCGGCAGGGGTGAGGTCAAGGATCCGCTTGCCATGCGCACGTAGAATCTGATCGTGGTGAGCGTGTGCACCGGCTGAGGTGGCATCGAATACCAACTGCACGTCAGCAAACTCATCAAGGCCCACCAACCCGGCAATGCCTTCGTGGGTGGTGGCAATGCCCATTCGTTTTGCTCGAGCCAAACCATCAGACTCAGGATCTACACCGCACATTGCGATGATGTCGACATTCTCGGACACTCGACGGGACTTGATGAACAGGTCCGTGCCGATGTTTCCAGAGCCGATCACCGCCGCTTTGATCTTTGCCTTGCTGGTCATGGTGATCAGGACTCCTTGGACATCATGGTAGTGACCGACCCCAGCGGGCCGAAGTCAGCAACGATCGTGTCGCCTGCGGCAATGGGTTTCATGGGGCCCAGTGCCCCGGTCATGATGACATCGCCGGCGAACAGATCTACCCCGCGGGCCGACAGTGCGTTGGCGAGCCACCTTGCTGCATTCAAGGGATGACCGAGGCATGCGGCACCGCCGCCTGTTGACACTTCGGTTCCGTTCACCGACATCGACATGGGAATGGCCCGAACGTCGACCGCTGACAACGGCATCGGGCGTCCTCCAAGGACATAGAGGCCTGAGCTGGCATTGTCCGCCACGGTGTCGAGGAACTTTATGTTCCAATCGGCGATGCGACTGTCGACGATTTCGATAGCGGGTAGCGCGAACGCAGTGGCTCGAATGATGTCGGCAAAACTGTGGTGACGACCTGCGGGTAGATCACGATCTAGAACAATGGCAACTTCGGCTTCAGCCTTCGGCTGAATCAGGCGTGACATGGGTATCTCGATACCTTCGGAAAACTCCATGTCGTCAAAGAGGCAACCAAAGTCAGGTTGATCGACGCCGAGTTGCTGTTGCACGGCAACCGAGGTCAAACCAATCTTGCGGCCGGTAACTCGGCGACCCTCGGCAATGGCGCGTTGGGTGTTGAGGTTTTGCACTGCGTAACCCGACACCACATCGGTTTCGCTGAGGCCAGATGTTTCGCGCAACGGGGCGATGACTTTGCGGTTCTTCGAGGCGTCGTACAACGCATCTGCCAACTGTTGTGCCTGGGCGGGAGAGATCATTGATTTGTTTCCTGTGAACGAGCGGCCGCAAGCCTCGCCTGTTTGTCGGCAAGCAACTCGCCGCCAGCCATAAAGTCGGTGTTTTCCATCTCCGTGATCCACACCCGAACCGAATCTCGTGGCGCGCCGATGTGCTGCTCCATGGCGTCGGTGATGGCGTTCATCAGCGC
>JANMEI010000587.1:0-7750 GCA_031376865.1 Acidimicrobiia bacterium
GCCGGGGTGAAAGCGGTATGGTGCCTATCGTCGAGGTGCGCGGCGACGCCCAACGCGACCTGCTGTACAACCGCAACAAGACGCCAGATCATCCTTCGGCGACTGTGCGGTTCCGCATCGGGGACGAGGTGCTTGAGCGAGGCCCGGCCACGGTGTTAGAAAACGGCAACTACTCCGGCGAGGCTGTGGTCCCGTTCACAACATCTGGCGGGGAAGTGGTCCTCGGTTTTGCATTGGAGCTTGGCGTCACCGTGACGCCGAGTTTTGCTACTCGAACCGAGACGCGGGCCATCCGTATCAGCGACGGCAGTTTGATTGTCGGTGTCGTCGATGTTCACGACTGCACGTATCGAGTCGACTCGAAACTGAACCGCGCCAGTGTCGTTACTGTTGAGCATCCGTTGATCGATGGCGCAGTGTTGCTGACCCAACCAAATGAGCGCGATGCGCAACATGCTCGATTCCGTGGTGATATTGGCCCCAATGCCATCGTCGAGCTGGTAGTGACTGAGCAGGTGCAGCGGTCCTATTACGAGAACATTCGCGGCCTTGATGGCATCGCGTTGCAGAAGTATCTGGCCGATCAACTGATCGATAAGTCAACATATGATGCATTGGCGCATGTGATGAAGTTGCAGGTTGAGCTCACTGATCTGGAGCAAGCTCGCTCCACACGCGAAGATCAGCGCGACAACGTTCGTGAGCGCCTCAACGATGTGCGGTCCAATCTGGCATCCCTAGATGTAAATCGTGACGGACCACTGCGTGACCGATTCGTGCTGCAACTCGAAGAACTGGAAGCCAAGCTGGCGGCTCTCGATGTGGCCGATGATGCTGGCGCTGCCCAGGCTGATTCGCTTGACGCCCAGATCAGCTTCGCCCTGCAACAACTCACTACCTAGGTTCTCAGCAGTCGAAAAGGCAAACCAAGAAACCGGCTGACCCAGGAAACCGGTGCTACACACCGTTCCTTCAATGGATATGCTGGCATACATGAACCGAACGACCATCAAGCTTCCAGAGGAACTCGACGCTCGGTTGCGCCATGAAGCCCGCAGGCGAGGAACGACGATCTCCGAACTCACCCGTGAGGCGATCGAAGCGCATCTTGGTCGAGGGACAGGACGACGGAAACTTCGTGGTGCTGGTGCTGGTGCAAGCGGCCGGACCGACATCTCGGAAAAGATCGAAGAGATTCTGACTGCGGAGTTCGGCTCATCGCGCTAATCGTCGACGCAGGACCGTTGTATGCCTATGTTGACCGTGACGATCGCCATCATGAGTCCTGCCTCGAGATTCTCGAAACTCACCCTGGCCCGCTTCTTGTTCCAATGTTGGTCATCACCGAAGTTGCGTATCTTGTCCAGACCCGGCTCGGAGCCGAAGCGGAGGTACGGTTTCTTGCTGATTTCGTCGAGGGCAACCTTATTCCAGAACCAGTCTTGCCAAACGATTGGCTCCGCATCACCCAACTCGTCGCACGGTACCGAGATCTGCCTCTCGGCACCGCTGATGCTTCAGTCATCGCAGCCGCCGAACGATTGGAGATCAGCGAAGTTGCCACGCTTGATCGCCGCCACTTCACTGTCGTTCAACCAGCGCACGGTCCTTTCACGCTTCTTCCTGAGTGACAACCTGTCATCTCGCTTTGCGGCTAGAAGACCACACCTTTGGTGAGGATCACGCAGCCGTAAGGGCGTAACTCGGTTGTGGCGACAACTGCAAATGCGTTGCGAACTCGCTCGTAAAACGCGAAACGCTCAATTCGTTCAACGCCAACCGTTCGACCCTCGGCAGCGTTGATAGCGGCGAACACGTCGCGTTGCACGTCGGGGATGACATCTGGGTTGTCGACCATTTGCATGCCGCCGACAGGTGTGTTGATGAACGTATCAATCGGCAATACCGTCAACACTGCTCGAACGGTGGTCAACAAATCGGTGCCGTCAAGGCGAACCAGACGTTTTGCATGTGAGACCGACGGAAAGTTGCTGTCAACGAGTGCGAGCTCGTCGCCGTGCCCCATCGATGCCAGGACGTGCAACAACTCGGGGGATAGGAGCGGATCGATACCCTTCAACATCCACTGATCCTGCCTCAGTTTCTTATTCGAATTCATGCGATCGCGCTGAATTTGCTGCGACGACCAGCCACAAATCCAACTGAGGCATTGCAGGTCTTCGCTCGATCCCGGTGATTTTGTCACAGGGTGTGGTTCATACTGAGGTTCCAATCAGAGCCGGGAAGACACACGATGAGTCTTATGAGTGAGAAGCCGCCACGTCCACTGAATGAGGCTCGACGAAAGTTGTTAGCCGAAATCGATGGCGACCCGGTGCATAGCGCTCGTCGTTGGGAGCCGTTTACTCCAGAGGACCGTGACCTCATCCTTGAATGGGAACGCAACGGTGGGTTATGAAGCCGCAGTGGCGCAGGTTGTGGTCGAAGACCCTGACCGACGCGTTGATAGCGCATCCGAACCGGCTCAATTCCCGCTATTTCGGGACAAAGGGTCCGTCCAAGCTGTCCGGAACTTGATACCCAAGTCACTTACGATTAGTGGTCAACGATCGTACTGACCCGGCCCTGTCACGACGAATCCGACATGGAGAGTGCAATTACGGACTCGAACGGTACAAGATTGTTAACCCGATCTCGAGCATGGGCAGGCGTCGGACTGGGACCGGTGTTGTTTTCTGACGAAACAAACAGACGGCTCTTTCCAGATCAACCGGTTTTTGTCATACCGGTTCTATACGCTGATCACATGAGCGGGCTACCAAGAAATGTGATCGCTATTTTCGTGTCAGGCGAGAGTGCTCTGTTCACGCGCCCGGACCATCGTCGTCAACGGCTGAGCTACCCCGTAATTCCTCCGAGCGCTGCCCGAGGGCTGTTGGAACAAATTGTGTTCGACCACGCGTTTTGGTGGAAGATCCACAGAATCGACCTTTGTTCTCCGATCCTGCTTCGGAGCGAAGCCCGTCAGGAAATCCATTTCGATGACTCTCAGCACCTGGAGGAGATTTGCCTTAGAGAATCAGTCATTGTCGAATCTCCCGCTTATGTGATCTACGCAGAAATCGCGAAGAAACCTGGGGTGACGGCTTCGTATTGGGCAGCCAAGTCTGATGGGTTCTGGCATGAGTCCACGCGCAGGATCGAGCGAGGTCAAGCGTGGGCGACGCCCTACTTTGGAATGAGGGAAAATGCAGTCTCGACCTGGCGTCTTGCAACTTCGGCTGATGAGCCAGTTCCGATTGACATGGATTTGACGCTTCCAATTCGTATTTTCGATGAGGTGCCCTTCGAAGAAAATCGAGCCCTTCGGCACGAAGGAGGTGCAGCGAAACAAGGTACGTTGAATCCCTTGTTTGTGCCGCTACGTATGCGTCAGGGTCGAATGCCCATCACGGCTCAGTCTGTGACGTGGACGGTATGAGCGAAGTGTTCTACGACGACCCGTACGGATTGACTGGCACGGATCGGATCCCACCTGCTGATTTTGACGAACGCCTTCGCCCGCTTGTGCTTCTCTATGAGATCGGCAAGGCTCAAGCCGAACGTGGAGTGCTGCCTCACCATACAGCCTTGGGAGGAAATTCGATCGGTGTGTTGATCGACGCACGGGGCCGAATAGCGCGAGAAGCACGAAGCGATGAGCTACCCCTAGTCGTTCCCGCATCGAAACGTGCCGGACTCAAGATGGTTCCGCACATCGGGGCAGATGATCTCGGAACTTTGCTGTCGACCAAGTACCGTCCTGAATGGCTGAAGAAGTTGGATGGCTTCGGCGATGCTGACAGTGCGGCCCTGGCGATGTTCATTAGTTCGCTTCCGCTGTATGACAAATTGACAAAAGCACAGAAGGACAGTGGCGACAAGCCCAACCCGGAAGTCTTTGGTCCGGTTCAAGAGGCGCTGGGCAAACTCGGGCTAAGGATTGAAGCAAAAGTCTTTTCCACCGAGGTCTTTCCGAAAATTGTGGCGCTCGATGCCTCTGGGAGGGCAATGTGCGAGCAGGAGGAATGGCGAGTACGGCACATTGCTGATCAGAGTTCAACACTGGCGTCAGAGAGGATCGGTCGGTGCTCGATTACCGGTCGTATCGGACCACTTGCTCGACTGACAGGAAGCGTCCAAGGTCCGTTTGTTTCCGCAATCGCGTCTAGCCCCGGTGGAAAATCTGCTGTCGTCAGCGTAAACCGTCAGACATTTGAAGGGCTCTACAACGATGGGTTGCGTGACGCGTCGATCAGCGTTGAGGTGGCGGAGTTGATTTCTGTGGGACTCGAAACGATGTTGTCCGAATCGGCTGTCTCGATGAAAGTCGGACCTCGATCTATGTCAAAACTCAGGGCAACCTTTAGCCAGGGTGACGGTCGAAACAAGAAGACCCTGACTGTAAGCATGCTTGCTATTGTGGAACGCCACGGAACGAACACTGCTGAGAACCTGTTGACAGCTCTGGCACGGACAATTCGGGCTCCTTTTGTCGACGCGCGGATCGGTGATGATGGATCAAAGATCAAAGGATTTTATAACCACCCCGACCTTGATCGTCTGGAACTCCTGAGCGAAGCAACGGTCCTGTTTGCTGTCTTCGGCGGCTCGACCGCAGGGGTTTCTTTTGATGCGTGGCACGAACTGAGCGGAGTTCAAGCGGGGGAAAGGATAATCGCCTGGTCCAAAGCTCAGCGAAAAGTATCTGGCTCGTCGTTCGGATTTGATGTTCACGCTCTGTCCTCCGTGTTCGCCATCGGTGGTGGATCAGCTTTTTTGCGTTCGATCACTCATGGCGAAAAAGTGCCCGCTTGGATAGCCCGAAGCGCCCTTGATGAACTATTCAAACCCGATTCGCTTGACCGGTCTATCGAATCAGCAAAACACCTTTCCACACTTGGTTTGTTCCTGTTTGGGACAGACCACTCTCAACAGGAGCACATCATGACGTCATTGCGCGATACGCCAGCTTTTCGGCTCGGGGCGTGGCTCGGAGCTATTCAAACAGCTTGGGAAAAGGGCGTCGGCGAAGGGAAGCAAGACCGAGGTCCTGTCTCAGGTATTCGGTCGCTCGCTTCGAAGCCGGGCGCCAGGTGGGCCGAGTTGACGTTTCGCTACGAAGAATCAATCGGCCCCAAGTCCCCGAAGTGGGCTGAGGTAGCAGTCTCAAAGGCAGCCGCAGCTTTCTTAGACCTTGAGATGCCCTTCCCAGACACCTTAAACACCCTTGAACAAGCAACGTTTGTCCTCGGTTATCAATCAAGATGGGACAAGAAAACAACTGATCAAGACACAACAATAGACACCGATGAGGCGAATCAATCATGACGAACATCCACACTGACCCCACCAAACGCCACAGCTTCGCGTTGGTGATTAATGCCAAGTTCGCGAATCCAAACGGTGATCCGAACGATGGAAACCGACCCCGAATTCGTCACGACGGTCACGGCACAATCAGCGATGTGTCAGTCAAACGAAAAGTACGGGATTACATCGCCTCGATGGCCGAACTTGGCTACGTGACTCCCGAGGGAACGATTTATGTCAACCGTGGCACGATGAAATCGACCAACGACAACCTTGGTGAGTTGGCCAAAAAAGACAAGACGGCCAATATGTCGGCAGTGATAGCAACGAAGTTTGTCGACGTCCGTCTCTTCGGAGGCCTGATCACTTATAAGGGAACCAATGGTGTGAATTTGCGTGGGCCAGTGCAGATAGCGAACGGCGTTTCGCTTGGCGTAATTGATCCGCACCGTGAAGCAGTCGTCACGCCAGCACGGGACGATGACGACAAACAAGGTTCCTTCGGAGAACGATGGCGCGTAGAAAACTCCATCTATGTCGTTCACGGCGATTACAGCCCCGCACTTGCAGGGTACGGGCCGAACATCACAAATGCCGAAAGAGCTCGCGAGATCGGTCGCACAGGGACAACTGAGTCCGACCTTGAATTGCTTTGGGCCGGGCTGGTCAATTCATATGAGCACAACGCTTCAACACGCGGGGACATCGATGTTGCGGCACTTGTTGTACTGACTCACGACCAGCCCCTTGGATCTGTAGGTCGGGATAAGGTTCGTTCGCTCATTCACGCAAACGCCGACGGGGCAGTCACGGTTGATGAGGCAAACGGTCTCACCACCAAGATCATGCGGCCGCTTGGAGATCCTTATTCGTGACCGATTTCCTGGCTAGACCAAATCAACGTGTAGAAGATCACCTTCGAAACGTTGCAAGCATGGCAGCGGAGGCGCTGGTGCATTGGCCAGACATGAGCCGCCTTGCGTATGCGGCGGGCCTACTTCATGATCTTGGTAAGTGCTCTTGCGCTTGGCAGCAGTACCTTGAAGAGACAGTGTCTTCTGTCGCAGCAGGACAGCCACGGCGTCGATCACTCGAACATGTGTGGTCTTCCGCAGACGCGGCCGATCAATTGTTGCAGTCAATGCATCCCGTTTCTCGACGAACGATTACGACTGCAATCGTCGGTCATCACGGATCAATGGGGCGGAGACGAGGACCTGGGAGCGACGCCCGCGTCAATGAAGCACTCGCTTGGTTTGCCGACGCATCCGATCTCCAGAGTGCACTGAATCAACAAATCGAAGCCGACCAGTGGGGGGCATCGGTGGATCCGATCCAGCCAGCTTCGCATTGGAAATTCGGTGTTGACCAAGAGCAAGCGCAAGCTTGCCTGTCTGCATGGGTGGAACAGGAAATCGTTCAACGGATAGTGCAGTCGGCGCTCGTCGATGCCGATTGGACAGATGCTCACGCTGCCGCGCAGAACCGTCAACCAGAGCTCACCCGGTCACCTCCGTTCCACCAGTTCAGAGGTGACTTTGCGCGAAACAATTCGACCGGGCTCAAGTCGTCGCTAAATCGATTCGATGAGCTTCGTACATCAGTTTTCGATGAGACCGTCCATGCTGCCCACGATTCCGATGGAAAACCAGGCTTTTACCTGCTTGATGCACCGACCGGCATTGGCAAAACGCGCTCATCACTCGGGTTTGCGTTTGCCCATGCTGAACACTCGCTGGCGCGACGCCTCATAGTTGCAGCACCGTTCATTTCGGTAACGAGTCAAAACGTCGCGGCGACACAGCGGCTAGTTTTCGGTGACGGGCCGGGACGCGAGCACGTGCTGGAACACCACTCGATGGCGGAAGGCCAATCTTGGAAAGCACGAGCTGCAACGCAAAATTGGGACTCCCCGATCATCGTCACAACAAGCATTCAGCTCCTCAAATCACTTCACTCTTGTCGGCTCGCGTCAATTCGTAAGCTTCATCGACTCGCCGACTCCATCATCGTCTTGGACGAGTGGCAAACAATACCAATAGATCTCCTTGTTGCCTCGCTGCAAACCCTGTCGATTTTGGTGCGGAACTTTGGCACGACCGTGTTGCTTACTTCTGCAACTCCGAGACACCTTAAGATTCGTGAAGCTCTTGTTCCGGGTGTGGTGTGCGTCGTTTCCGAAGATACATCGAGCGAAGCGGCCGAAGTCGCACGACAACGCGTGCAGTGGAATTTCCCTCCTGCCTTTTCTTCCTGCGTGGAATTTGCCGACAGCGTCCGCCACGAACTAGCGACAAGCAAACTAGTCATAGCTAACACGCGGGCAACTGCAAGTGAAGTCGCAGTGCATTTGGCGCAAGATGATGCATTCGTGCTGCACCTCTCCACAAGCATGACACCCGTGCACCGCGAATTTGTATTGGACCAAGTTCGTCGG
>JANMEI010000588.1:0-2123 GCA_031376865.1 Acidimicrobiia bacterium
CTTCTACCGATAAATCTCGGCTCAATTCAACGGTCGAGATTGATGCCGGTTAACCGCAACGCACTTCTCGTGCGGTATCGCACATTGAGCTGCAACAGCACCGCAGTGAAGGCTTCGATCGTGGTCGCGTTCGCCAGTGACCCCGAATCCAACGGTCGACAACCGGGGATCTTCGCCGTGATTTCTGAAACCGCTTCGGTGGCACTTTTGTGATCGGAACAAATCAACACATCGGACTCGACCGGGTTCGGCAAATCACCCAGCTCACGAGCCGGCAGGTGATGAAACGCGGCCGCGATCCTTGCCCTCGGCACAAGTGCCTGCACGCTGGCGGCCACACTGCCCCGGGGCGGAACCAACGGCTCAAACTCGCTTCCCACCTTGGCCAGCGCGTTTGCCATCGACACAACCACCTTGTCGGTGAGGTGATCTGACACGCTCAGCGCCATCGTTGCGGTGGAGTCCCACGGGGTGGCGATAATGATCAGTTCGCCGTAGGTGGCGGCGGCTTCATTCGACGTCGCCTGCAGTTGCAGGTCATAGGAAGGCCACTTTTCTTTGAGGCTGTCCACCACTTCCATCGCCTTGTACTTGGAGCGTGATCCCACCGCTACTTCGTACCCAACGCTGGCCAGCCGTGCCGCCAAAGCAGCTCCTGCTGGACCGGTTCCCCCAAGCATCCCAATCTTCATGGCCTTGATGGTTGTCGCTTTGCCCCAACGCGCGCCACTCCGTTGGGTGTGACCCCTGTCGCTGACCCATCTCGACGGGTGCGCCGGAACCAACCGGCGGGCCGATAACCTCGGACGAATGGGCATTCTTGAAGGTAAGCGGGTTCTGATCACCGGTGTGCTGACCGATGCGTCCCTCGCATATGGCATCGCCGAAACCGCACTTCAGGAGGGCGCTCAAATTGTGTTGACCGGTGCCGGGCGGGGCATGGGCCTCACCACCCGGATGGGCCGCAAGCTGGCCACCGGTGCCGGGCTAGAGGCCGACGCAGTTGAAGTGTTGGAGCTCGACGTCACCGTGCCGGACCAATTTGATGCCCTCACCGAGCGACTCATGACCAAGTGGGGCGGTATCGACGCTGCCCTCCACGCTATTGGATTTGCTCCCGCCTCGTTACTGGGCAACGGGATGTGGCCGGGGGCTTGGGACGACGTAGCCATGGCTATGCAGATCTCTGCGTACTCCATGAAACCCCTCGCTCAGGCATTACTGCCGTTGTGGGATGCTGCGGGTGGCGGATCCTATGTTGGCTTAACATTTGATGCAACCGTTGCCTGGCCCGCATACGACTGGATGGGTGTGGCGAAAGCCGCGATGGAATCACTGAATCGCTACTTGGCTCGCGACCTCGGCCCTCACAAGGTGCGATCAAACCTCGTCGCTGCGGGGCCGATCAAAACGATGGCTGCTAAGTCGATTCCCGGATTTTCCAAGTTCGAAGATCGTTGGACTGAACTGGCCCCGCTGGGCTGGGACGTCAACGACTCCTCGGCTGTAGCCAAGTCAGTGGTGGCCATGATGAGCGACTGGTTCCCATCAACCACCGGTGAAATCATTCACGTTGACGGCGGATACCACGCCGTTGGAGCATAAGGCAAGATCGCATGATTACCCCGTTCGACGAAGACATGATCATTACCCATCTTGCCAATCGCGGCATCGAAGCTGAGATCGATGACGATGGCGATCATCGCTTTGCGCTAGCAGTTGACGGCAATGAAGAACTCGCACTCGTGGTGTTCCTCGGTGCCGAAGGAACCAACGACGATGTGCTCGCCATCCGCTGTATCGGCATGGTCAGCATCCCACCCGAAGGCTTTTTGCAGGTGATGTCGGCGTGCAATCAGTGGAACATCGAGCGTCGATATCCCAAAGCCGCGTTGGTGGTGAGCGAAGTCGCTACGCCAGAAGCCGATGGCCCACAGCAAACTGCACAGGTACATCTCATGTGCCATTTCCCGCTAGGCGCTGGGGTCACCCAGCCATTGGTCGATGATCTGATCAATGAAACCGTCGGCGGCGCATTGCAGTTCTGGCAGTGGATGCCTGACTGGTTGCAGCAAGTCGCTAGTCAGCAAGCAGCCGATGCTGATTCTCCACCCGATGCATCG
>JANMEI010000306.1:0-2395 GCA_031376865.1 Acidimicrobiia bacterium
GCGTGAAACGGAATGGACCGGGGTTCGTCCATTCGTTCAAGCGCCTCACGTTTCGACATGCCCCCAACGAGATGCATGACCAAGTCTTCGTCGTTCATTGCATCAAACATGTTGCGCATCGCGTCTGTCGCCATCGGCCCATAGATGCGCTCATCGAAGACGGCGTCGAGGATATGGTGTTTTGCTTCGGGTACGGCAACCGTTTCGCGCAGCAGATCATCGAAGTGATGCACTTCGACTTTCGCCTCACGAAGGACATCGGTAAAGGCATCGTGTTCCTGGCGGGCGTGCTTCACCCA
This sequence comes from Acidimicrobiia bacterium, assembly GCA_031376865.1. GTDB lineage: Bacteria > Actinomycetota > Acidimicrobiia > Acidimicrobiales > JANYDT01 > JANNBN01. The sequence goes on from JANMEI010000306.1 coordinate 300, forward strand.
CAAGATGTCGTCGAACAGCAACTCATCTTGATTGCTTGGCGTAAGCCGCTTCAATTCAAGGTCGGGACGATGAACAATCACCTGGCGTAGTGTGCCAACCTCGGAGTCAACGTGGGGGTTCATAGATTTCCTCTCAACAGCAGTAAACGAATCCGGTACCCAGAGTGGAGCGATTGAAACCTCGCCCGAAGGACAATCAGTTAACTGATGATCGCCCCGATGGCGATGAACCCAATGACGAGAATCAGCAGGATCAGCAGCAACGGTGCGAGGAACCGAAGGTATTTGTTGTACGGCACTTTCGCCATAGCCAGCCCGCCCATCACGACTGCCGATGTTGGTGCAAAGAGATTGGCCCAGCCCGACGCAGATTGAAAAGCAGTCACGACAACACTGCGGTTGACCCCGGCAAAGTCCGCCAACGGTGCAAGTACTGGCATCGCCAAGGTTGCATGTCCAGAACTTGACGGAACCAACAACGCAATCGGAATATTCAAGATAAACAACAGCACCCCGAACACACCTGACGACGTGCCCTTGACGGCCCCCTCAAGCGAGTGCAACACCGTGTCTGTGATCCGAGAGTTGTTCATGATCACGGTAACGCCTCGGGCAAGCACGATGATGAGCCCCACCCCAATAAAGTCACCTGCGCCCGAGACGATCGTGTCGGTCATTCCCTTTTCTCCCAGCCCAGCGACCAGGCCGATCACGATGGCCATCACAATGAAAAGCGCAGCAAGCTCAGGGAAGTACCAACCCAGCTGCCAACCATACGAAGTGGCGTCTGATCCGTGGATCACCTGAGCCCACGGAACGATGGCGAAGATCATGAACGCAAAGGTCAAACCCATCAACCACAGGGCAGCGCGTTGTCGCACCGTCAGCCGGGGAGCGTCTAGCGGCTCAACATCTACAGCCGGTTCGGCACTTTCCACGATCCGGCTGGCTGTTGCGCTGAGAAGTGACTTCGAGGGATCTGCCTTCACACGGGTGGCGTATCTCACAACGTACCCAATTGTGACCGCAGTAAGTACTACGTACATCACCAATCGCAGAACGATACCGTCGCCGATGGAGATATCAGCTGCGCCCGAGGCGACGCCGGTTGCGAATGGATTAATGGTTGACCCAAGAGTCCCAATACCTGCGCCAAGCAGGATCACGCAGGCTGCGACGAGTCGGTCGTATCCAAGTTTGAGCATCAACGGAACTACGAGGGCGTAAAATCCCAGCGTCTCCTCAGCCATTCCTTCGGTAGTTCCTCCGAACGAAAAGATGATCATCAAGATGATGATGAGCGCCACACCACGGCCGCCCATCCTGGCGTTGATGCGGGCAATACCGGCGTCGATGGCACCGGTTCGCATCGTCATGGTTATGAAGATGCCAATGGCCAACACAAACAAGAAGACTGCTGCCGCCCCAAATAATTCACCACTTTCGTAGGGACCGATGAATCCTGTTTCGGACGACTTGACTCCGTAGAGCCCGTTGACCGGCGATAAAAAGAGATCTTTCAGACGCCCCGTAAACGACAGCCCGGAATCTATGCGCTCATAGCTACCTGAAATTGGTCGTCCGGTTTTGCCGTCCAGTTTGTACGACCCGGTTGGGACAATAAACGCCAACAACCACACAGCAACGGTGACACCAAACAGAATCGTAAATGCGCTTGGGAATCTCCACTTAGTAGCAGCGGGTTCATCGGTTGAAGTGCGGGTTGGTTCGACGGACTGATCGGTATTCATGAGCTATGCCGATATGTCAGCAAAGATAAGGCGGTTGACGTCGGTGTATTCGGCTTGACCCGCAGGCACCTTCTCGCCGGGGTAGATCGCATCGACTGGACATTCCGAGACGCAGGCGTCACACGAAGTGCACTCGTCTGGATTGATGTACAACATTCGATCTCCGTAGAGGTATTGCACGTCCTCGTGGGCAGGATGGGTGTTCGCTATCTCCGTTAGGTCTTGCGACTGACTTTGCAGGGTGCCGTCCACCAGTTCGTAGATGCATTGCACCGGACATGCCGCAACACATCCCTTGTCCTTCGTGTCGAGACATGCTTCGGTGATGACATATGGAAGAGCCAT
>JANMEI010000310.1:0-1259 GCA_031376865.1 Acidimicrobiia bacterium
CCCACCCACGCCGCTAATGCCTTGCCCGACAGAGTTGATACCGCCGGACAGGATGCAGATGATCGACATCGATACCGCAAAGTTCGAAAACTGCTTCATTTTGCGGGATAACTCTTGCTGGTATCCCATCTCGTTGAGTCGAGCGACGTCAGCGTCGATCTCGGTAACAGGTGCGTTAGGCGGCATGGTGAGTTCTCCTAGAAGTGACGATCGGCACACTAACGCATGCGCGCTCACCCGCGTCGGGCTGATTGCTAAAGGCTTGCCCGAGCGCGACGCTGGGCCTCTCGAAACCGACCTACAACTTCAGGTAGATCTGCTTGGTTTCTAGGTACGCTTCCAATCCGTACGGGCCAAGTTCTCGACCGATGCCACTTTGCTTATAGCCACCCCACAGGGACTCAGACGGAGCGGGTTGTGAATCGTTCACCCACACCACCCCAGCACGAATAGCTTTTGCCGTTCGCATGGCCTTGCTGAGATCTGATGTCCATACCGCAGCAGCGAGACCGTAAGGCGAGTCGTTGGCAAGCCGGATGACTTCATCGACATCCGTGAAGGGGATCACCGTCATGACGGGTCCAAAGATTTCTTCTTGGGCAATCCGAAGTTGATTGCTGGTTGCTTCGAAGATATGTGGACCTATGAAGTATCCATTTGCTAACGAGGGGTCGGTCGGTGCAACCCCGGCAAACGCCAGGTTGGCTCCCTCGTCAACACCTATGCCGATGTAACTCTGAACCCGTTGGAGTTGCTCGGCTGACACGAGCGGGCCCATAGTGACATCGGCAGTCATCCCACTGCCTAACTTCAGTGCCTTTGCGTTGTCGATCATGGCGGCCATGGTGTTGTCATAGATCGATTTCTCGATGAACACACGACTACCTGCGGAACACACTTCACCTTGATTGCCGAAGATGCCAAAACACGTTCCAGCTATAGCGGTGGGGGGCGCGTCCGCAAACACGATATTGGGGCTCTTGCCACCCAACTCCAAGGTGACTCGTTTGAGTTGATCAGCACACGTTTTCTGAATGTGAATACCGATCTCGCGAGACCCGGTAAAACTCACCTTGTCAACCAACGGATGGGTAAGGAGTGGCTGTCCGGCTTCTGTGCCAAACCCGGTGATCACGTTCAACACTCCGTCGGGAAGGCCAGCCTCGGCACCGATGCGGGCCAGTTCAAGCGCCGTCATCGGGGTCTGTTCGGCGGGCTTCAAAATGATCGTGCAGCCTGCGGCCAGCGCCGGAGCGACC
>JANMEI010000317.1:0-4543 GCA_031376865.1 Acidimicrobiia bacterium
CATTTGGGCAGCCGCGCAACGTGCTCGTAGCGCTGGATTGCATTTGGCTATTTGCACCGCCCGGCTGGGTAGCGGGACATCGTGGGAATGGGCAAAGCGCCTAGATCCCAATGGCTGGCATCAGTTTCAAACGGGTGCCTCGCTGATGCATACTGGCACCAGCGAGACCAGCTCCACTCCCCTCCCGTTCGGAGCCGCCGAAAAGTGCGAAGCGCTCGCTCGTGAACATGGGTTTGTGTTTGAGTGTTACGCCGATCGCGACTACGTAGTTGATAGTGAAGACGACGTCGCGAAGCAGCATGCTGGCTTGCTCGGAATTCCGTATGTGCGCAGATCACTTGCCCACTTGGTTGGGACTGCATTGCGTATTCAGTTCATCGTGCCCGACGAGTTGCTCGAACTTGCGATGGAATCGGTGCCAGACGGGTGCGATGTTTCCGGAGCAACCTCACCCGTTATCCCTGGCTTTCATTTTGTTTCGGTGACCGCCGCCGGTGTTTCGAAAGCCTCGGGTGTTGCAGCGCTGGCACACCTTGGCGGATGCAAGTTGTCCGACGTCATGATGGTAGGCGACGGTCAAAATGATGTGTCCGCCATGCAGGTGGTCGGGCATCCGGTGGCAATGGGCAACGGTCACCCGGAGGCACTGGCCGCAGGCCGTTATCAGGTTGCTGACGTCGAACACGATGGCGTTGCTGAGGCCCTTGATCTGGCCATCAGCTTGTCAATTGGCGAATGATTCGGACGCAACGCGTATGGTGGTTTCCATGGAAACGACTTCAGAACTGCACGGCAAAGTTGCCATCGTCACCGGATCATCAAGTGGCATTGGCGAAGCTACCGCTCATCGCCTTTCGGCCCTTGGCGCAAAGGTTGTGGTGAACTCGGCTACCTCGGTTGATGCTGGCAACGCCGTTGTGGCCAACCTTCCTGGCGAAGCAATCTATGTGCAGGCAGATATTGCTGACCAGGCGCAGGGGCAACACCTGCTCGACGCAACCATCGCGAAGTTTGGTCAACTGGACATCCTCGTCAACAATGCGGGCTGGACCAAACTGATCCCCCATCACGATCTTGACGCGTTGACCGACGACATTTTTCGCAAGACATTCGAAGTGAATGTGTTTGGTACCTGGTGGCTGACCAAAGCTGCCATTCCTCATCTCCGGAAAAGTGATGATGGCAACGTGATCAACATCACGTCAATTGCTGGCGTCCGACCAGTCGGAAGCTCGATGGCGTATTCGATGACGAAGGCCACCCTCAACCACATGACACAGCTGCTTGCTAAGTCCTATGGGCCAATACGGTTTAATGCCGTTGCCCCAGGATTGGTAGCTACCCCGTGGACCAAGGATTGGGATGGCCAACACGCCGCCGTAGCGGCAATGGCGCCGTTGAAACGCTCGGCTACCGCCGATGACTGCGCCGAAGCGGTGTTGGCGTGCGTGCGAAACCGATACATGAGTGGCGAAATCATGGTGATTGACGGGGCACTCACCCTGACGATGTAATCCGACCGCAGCGTCTATTCACTGACCCGCGTGTCGGTCAGGCAGACTGAGACGCATGGCTAGAGGATCACTTCGGATTTACCTGGGGGCGGCCCCCGGTGTCGGGAAAACCTTCGCCATGCTGTCGGAAGGCACCCGTCGTTCTGAACGCGGCGCCGATGTGGTGATTGGCTACGTCAACGATCACGGTCGTCCGTTTACCCATGAACTCGTCGGTCAGCTCGCTCACTGCGGACAGGGGCAGACAAATGCCCCGGACCTCGATACTGCTTCGGTATTGAACCGTCGGCCCGATGTCGTGTTGGTCGACGATCTGTCGGACCATTGGCACGATGTCGAGCGAATCCTGGCGGCTGGTATCGACGTCATTTCGACGCTTGGGGCAGAGCACATCGAGTCCCTTGCCGATGTCTCAACAGCCGCCTTGGGCAGGCGGCCGACTCCACTAGTCCCGGATGAGTTCCTCCGGCGAGCCGACCAGATCGAGTTGGTCGACATGACACCCGAAGCGCTTCTCCGACGTATGGCGCACGGAAACGTCTTCGGCACCGGGGATCAAGCCGACGTGGTGTCGCAATGGTCTTCCCCCGATACGCTAGCAACGCTTCGCCGTCATGCATTGTTGTGGCTCGCTGACGGTCTTCGACCCCTGAGTGGTGAGCAACGAGAACCTGTTGTAGTGGCAGTCACCGGAGCCGAAGGAAACGATGTGTTGATCCGTCGCGCTGCACGGCTAGCGTTGCGGACTCGGTCTGACTTAATCGGCGTGCATATCACCGACATTGACCGGGGCTTGATTGATTCGTTTGGCCGACCCAGGCGCTCCAGCACTCTCCTAGCTGAACACCGGCTGTTGCTCAATGATCTTGGCGGTTCGTTTCACGAACTTGCCGACGACGACGTTGCTGGGGCGTTGGTGTCGTTCGCCCGGGCTCAGCACGCGTCACGGTTGGTGATCGGAGCGTCGCGCCGGAGCAGGTTCTCTGAACTCACCGGCGGGTCAACGGTTCGCGAAGTCATTCGCCAGGCTGGGCAACTTGAAGTTCATGTCATCTCGGACAGTGCAACTCCTGGAGCGGCTCATTCGGGTGCTCGTCGATTTGTTCCGGGTCGTTCGCTTGATCGACGACGGGTGTGGCTAGGAACTGCTTTGGCATTTGCGGGATTGACCGTCATCACAGCAGCCGCCGCTGCGCATCACGGAGATCTCTCAACTGCGCTCAGTTTGTATCTCCTGCTGGTGGTTGCCACTGCCGGTGTCGGCGGATTACGCCCAGCGCTGCTGTGTGCTTTTGCCGGGCCGTTGCTGGCGAACTGGTTCTTAGTCCCGCCCCTCCACACGCTTCGAATTAGCGATAGTCGCAGTCTGCTTGAGCTGGCGATTTTCCTCGCTGTCGCGACGCTCACGTCATCGTTTGTGTCACGTAGCGCGAGAAGGTCAGCCGAAGCCATCGAAGCTGCTGCTGATGCATCAATATTGGCCGACCTTGCGGCCGGCCGGACCGGTGACGGTCAACACGATCTTGCGGTCATCTCTGATCAGATGCGCCAAGCCCTTGGACTGGAAACAATCGAGCTTCGCAGTACGGGCTCAGCATCTCCCGCTAGTGGTCCATGCACACTGCAAGCACAACTCGATCACGAGACCGAAGTGGTCGGCTACGGCGACCCGTTGTCTGCAAGGGCCCAACGTTTAGTACCGATCTTCACGAGTCAGTTGAGTTCAGCGTTGCACCAGGTCCGAGTTACCGAGGTGGCCGATGAGTCCGTAACCCTAAAGGAAGCAGACCAACTCAAGACCGCGTTACTGCAAACGGTGTCTCATGATTTGCGGACCCCACTCGCCGGCATCAAGGCTGCCGTCACCAGCCTCCAAGACGTCGATGTGGTGTGGCCAAACGAAGATCGGATCGACTTTCTGAACACTATCGAAACCAACACCGATCGTCTCAGCACGATGGTGACCAACCTGCTCGATTTCAGCCGCCTGCAATCAGGGACAATCCGCCCCATGCTCCGGGCTACCTCGTTGGAAGAGATCCTGCCAGCGGTGATTGCGACCTCTAGCCATCCGGACAGGATCACCTCAACCGTCTCGATGGATCTTCCCGACCTACTCACCGACCCTCCGCTGCTCGAGCGAGTGATCGCCAACCTGGTAGCCAATGCTCTCAATTGGTCACCTCTTGATCAAGCAGTGGTGATCTGCGCCAATGTGCATGGCAATGAAGTACGCGTACAGATTATTGATCGTGGCCCGGGCATCGCTCCCGCAGATCTCGCACGGGTCCGAGAACCGTTTGAACGAACGGGACACCAGCAGCCTGACCAGCTGGTGGGCGCTCAAGCGGGTGGTGTCGGGTTAGGACTCGCGATCGCCGGTGGTTTGTCCCAAGCAATTGGCGCAACCCTGCATCTACGCGACACCCCCGGCGGCGGATTGACAGCAGAACTCGTTTTGCCCTGCTTTTCTTCCGCACCCAAGACGTCAGTACAGTTGCTTTCGTGAGCACCATCTTGTGCGTCGACGATGACCAACAAATCCTACGCGCACTTATCGCAAACCTGAGGGCACGGGGGTACGATGTCACACCGGCATCTTCCGGCGAAGAAGCACTGCGCCTCGCAAGCGATCACCAGCCCGATGCTGTCATCCTCGACCTTGGACTTCCCGGCATGTCTGGGATCGATGTCATTCATGGGCTTCGCGGTTGGACCACAATTCCCATTCTGGTGCTCTCCGCACGAGACGGTGAGGTCGACAAAATTGCCGCTCTCGACGCCGGGGCCGACGACTACATTTCGAAACCCTTCGGAATGGGCGAACTACTCGCCCGCCTGCGGGCTGCACTGCGGCGATCAGATTCGGTCAGCGACGGGAGCGAAGAAGAAGCGTCGATCGTTACCGCGCACTTCACTATTGATCTGTCTGCGAAACGCGTCATGGACGCCGAGGGAGAGATCCGACTTACCCCAACCGAGTGGGGCATCGTCGAGATGCTTGTTCGCAACGCTGGCAAATTAGTGAC
>JANMEI010000348.1:0-1871 GCA_031376865.1 Acidimicrobiia bacterium
CAGCGACCATCGCCTGCGACAACTTCGCCACCAATGCTCACCGTTCCTGTGGTTGGAGTTTCGAAACCCGCGATGATGCGCAGCAGTGTGGTCTTTCCGCAGCCTGATGGGCCCAGAAACGCAGTGAAGGATCCTGGTGGGGATGCGAAAGCCGCCCCTTTCAGCGCAGTGATGACTGCGAATTGTTTACTGACATTTGCGACGTTCAGGTCGTTGCGTTCGTTCACTTCGGACCATTCATCACTGTGAAGTTTTACGCAAAATCAGCATGGGGATCACACCGAGAATGACCATGGTTATCGCAAACGGCGCAGCGCTTGCATAGTCGGCCACGCTGGTATCTGACCAAACGCGCGTGGCGAGGGTCTCGAAACCGGTTGGCCGCAACAGCAATGTGGCTGGAAGTTCCTTTACACACGTCAATGCCACCAGCGCGGCACCGCTAGCAATCCCGGGCGAGGCAATAGGAAGCGTGATCCGTCGTAACGACTCCAGTCTGCTGATTCCTAACGACTGGCCAACTTCTTCGAGTCGCGGTGATGCTTGGCTGATTGATGGTCGTATCGCACCCACCGCAAGCGGCAGAAACAATGCGACATAGGCGATAACGAGAAGTGGCAACCGCTGATAGATGGGAGTGAGAAATCGCACGCCGATGAACACCAACGACAGTGCGATAACCAGACCAGGAAGCGCATGCCCAACGAAGGCAGCGCTCTCCAAAGCGCCAGAGAACTTTGATCGGAAACGCTCATTGAGCACCGCTATGGGCACCGCTAGAGCAACGCAGGCAATTGCTCCGAGGACCGACACAGCTGCGGTGGCGCCGATCGTCTTCCATAAGAGCGTGAGGTCTGTGGCGTTGCGTTGAAACGACCAGCGGATGAGCATCACGACGGGGATCCCAGCGCCGAACCCGACGATAAGTGTGAGCAAACCAAACCCAATCGGTTGCATCGTGTCTAACCGCACTAACCGAACAGGTCGAAACAGAGTTCTTGATGGCTGGAATCGGGTGGCTTCAGTGCCACGGCTGCGGCGCTCCGCAAACACGACCAGCATGGAAATGGCAACCAAGAGACATCCCAGAATGGCGGCGGGAGTTCGGTCGAATGCCCCCACATAGGACAGGTAGATCCCTTGCGTCAACGTGTCGTAGCGCATGAGTGAGATTGCGCCGAAGTCTGACAGCGCATATAGCGCAACAAGGAGGGCGCCCGACATAACAGCCGGGCGAATGTGCGGGAAAGTGACCCGCCGCAACACGTCTCGTCGTGAACTGCCGAGCGAGCGGGCAACTTCCACCTGTGCTGGATCGAGTCGCTTCAGCGCAGCAAGAACTGGTAAGTAAACATACGGGTAGCTGCACGCCGTCAGGACGCCCCACGCGCCAAGAAAAGGGCGCGGATTGTCGAAGGTTCCAAGCCACGTGTAGGCCGCAACGTAGGTAGGGACCGCTAAGGGCAAAGCGAGCACAACCTCCCATACCCGCCGAAGCGTAATGTTTGTGGTTCCCACCAGCAAAGCAGCGCAGAGTCCGAGCAACGTACAACTGGCGGTAGTGGCAAGCGTCAGTAGGAGCGATCGCCCAACTAACCCAGCTGTTTGGGCGCGCGACAGCTCAGCCCAGACAGCATCGATCCCCTGTTCAGAAGATCGAACTGAAAGGTACAGGAGCGGGGCCAGCGCCACTACCGCGCCAACAATGGCGGGGATCATGAGTAGCCGTGAAGCCCGCCGACGTGAAGTGCGGCTGTTGCGCAACTAGATACTCACAACAAGCCAACATCTCGCAATAGTTTGAGGGACTCGTCGATGGAGTCAAGGTCAGAAAGATCTGCAATGGGGCTTTTGAGCGAATTCAACGGCGG
>JANMEI010000386.1:0-5568 GCA_031376865.1 Acidimicrobiia bacterium
TTTCGCCTGATGATTACCTGCCACGATGTTTCCGTCATCATCGAACGCAGCATCGTTCTCGCCGGTGCAACCTTGACCGTGGCACCTCGCTCACTAGTTGCCATCGTCGGCCCTAACGGGGCAGGAAAATCAACACTGCTATCGATTCTTTCCGGCGACCGCACTCCCACCTCGGGTTCAGTCTCGCTCAACAACATCGCTCTCGAGTCGATCTCTTCGGCACGGTTGGCTCGCATGCGAGCCGTATTGCCGCAAACAACCGGGACACTTTTCTCGTTCACGGCATTCGACATCGTCATGATGGGTCGATACAACGCACCGACCGGTGACGACAGGGCTGCGGTTCACGAAGCAATGCAACGTACGCAAACCACTCACCTCGGCAATCGCCAGTTTCCTAGCCTGTCTGGCGGCGAGCAAGCCCTGGTCAGCTTCGCACGAGTTCTCGCCCAAGCCACCCCGGTGATCTTTCTCGACGAACCAACCGCGGCCCTCGATCTTGCCCACCAGGAACGAGTTTGTACGATCGCTAAACAAGAAGCGCTCAACGGGAAGAGCGTGTTAGCCGTCCTACACGACCTCAACCTTGCCGCTCAATTTGCAGATCAGGTCATCGTCATCAACAGCGGACGTATCATTGCAAACGGTACGCCAGTGGAAGTGTTCACCTCGTCCCTCTTGTCGTCGGTGTACGACACGTCGCTATCCGTCATCGACCATCCTTTTCGCACCGGCACGCCATTGGTCTTGCCAGGCGCTCCACTCACCACTGATCCGACCCAGAAAGCAGCGCTTGTATGACCTCACTAGTTTCACCACCTAACCCGCAGCCAACTGTTCCTGTAAATCGGGCATCAGACCCTCAATCACAAAGTTCAGGCCCTACGGACTCGCTCCGCTCGCCACTTGACCCTCAATCACAAAGTTCGGGCCCTACGGACTCGCTCCGCTCGCCACTTGACCCTCAGTCACAAAGTTCGGGCCCTACGGACTCGCTCCGCTCGCCACTTGACCCTCACGCCGCGGGCGGGTTTGACCCACAACCTGGAGTCGCCAGGTTGACCCACGCCGAGCAAGCCCGCACCCTCGTACACGGATCGGGTCGAGCGGTGCTCTCGACGGTCGCGCTCGACCCGTCCGGCTATCCCTTCGGTTCACTGGTGACATACCTCGCCGATTCTTTTGGGAACCCGTGGATCTTGATTTCCAACATGGCCGAACACACTCGCAACGCCAAACTTGACCGTCGCGCCTCGATGCTCGTTGCCCAGGAATCGTTGCCCGGCACTGACCCGCTGGCAACAGCACGGGTCTCACTTGTGGGCGACCTTGCCCCTACCCCGCCACCCGAAACAATGCGAGCCGAGTTCCTCCACCGCCATCCAGGTGCTCAGGTATATGTGGACTTTCCTGACTTTTCGTGGTGGCGCCTCAACGTGACAGCTATTCGATACGTTGGCGGGTTTGGGCGGATGAGTTGGGTTGATGCCGCTGACTATGGCGCCGCTCAACCCGATCCGATTGCCCCCCATACAGCAGGGATATGTGCGCATATGAATGCGGACCATGCAGCAGCCCAAGTCAAACTCATTCAGCACTACCTCAACAAGCCAGAAATCATCAGTGCCACTATGACTAGCGTCGACTACTTGGGCTGCGATTTCGACACGGTTACCGCTTCTGGTTCGCTTCCGCTTCGGCTTCCTTTCCCAACCCCGGTCGCCGATAGCACTGCGGTTCGTCTCGTGTTGGTACAAATGCTGAAAGGAATCTCATGACACCGGCCGGCCTACGCCAATTGTTGGTGAACACCGCGGTTGCCCACGCCCTCCCGGGAATCACGGTGAGGTTTCGATCTCGGTCGCAACCTCTACTGTTCGTCGGAGGCGAACGACATGGATGTGGTGCTCCATGGATAAGTTCATGCGCACTGCGACGCGGTGTTTCCGAAGCACTGGTATGCGCAGAAGCGGCCAATGAGGTGCTGAGCTTCTTAGACCTACCCGAAGGGATCGACCCAACCATCGAAATGGGAGGAAAAGGATCCTCGCAGGTACACCCCGGTGGCATCGCAAGTGCGGTGATCGACAATCGAATCGTTCATCTCTTCGCCACTACACTCAACGCCGCCCACGTGCGCGCAACGGTGTCGCAACGGTCACCGGACAATGAACCTTTTCGATGCAACCACCCACATCGAATTCGTCTGCACTCCGACATTGGACTTCGTGTCACCCTAGTTTCCGCAGAGCTGCCGACATGGGCAGATCGGCATGAAGTGAGTGGGGCAGAGTTAGCCCTTCAACATGTGCTTACTCGTTGTTGTGCGCAAGAATTAGCGAGCGACTTGCACCACCTGCAACTCACCATCTAGCTCGAACATCGAAGCTTTCGGGGCAAACGCACATCGTCAAATCGGGTAGATCATCGAGTTCGGGATCAACTCGCTGTCGTAGATGAATTCTCTTCGAGAAAAACGTAACCCGTTAGCGGTGTTGACCACTACGTCAATCGTTCTGCCCACGTTGAAAACGGTCGTGGGCTGCGAAAGTTTTGTCCGGAACACTGAATAATTAACGCTGAGCTCGATGGCTTCAGCAGTAACTTTCGTGACCAGCGGAGGGCCGGTTACATGACGTTGGTAATAGGGATCGTGGAAAAGCGTTTCGCGAATTCCGAAGACGCGGTCCAGCAACATGCCCTTGCCCTCAAGGCTCAACGTGGCTAGTGGCAAGCCGCGGTCGAAATTCTCTCGGGGTTGAACTCGATAGATGCAATCATCGGTAAAAAGTTGCACCCAGCGCTCCCAATGGGCAGCGTCGACCACGGCGTCGTATTCGGCATAAAGCTGCATCATGGCAAACCATTCGGTGGGCGACAGTGCTGTCATATGGGAAACCATTACGGTGCAGCGTCCATGACAGTGCGCCAGTACCGATACATCCCGCGAATCAGTGTTTCGGTCACCATGTGTTCAGTATCGCCAACATCGGTGCCGCCGAGCAAAGCTAAGCTTGTGCCCGCTGGTTTACTGTCAAAGCTCTGTTGAGAGAACTCGATGACTTCGCCGTCGTCTGCAGATACGTATCCAGCTGGCCCGAAGAGATTTGCTTGCCGTAATCGTCGTTCAGTCATCTCTTCGCTGTCGTCATCGAATCCGAAATGAGTCCAGACAAAATCGAAATTCCCAGATCCACACGGAATGATCTGGCGGGTTGAAACGCTATTGACCTGTTGTTGAAAAATGACGCTCGGAAAAACAGTGGTCATCACCACTGATGGTTCTCCCCACCACGCTTCAGGCACAATGTCGATGATTCGTTCATCGTGCAACTCCATGCCACGCTTGAAGCTTTGAACTTTGGCAACATCTCCACCGACCCCAGCATTGCCACGAGTCGAAATCATCGCTGCGTGGCGTCCGTGTCGGTCCATCCGCAGCATCGATTTGTTATCGGCACGCCACAACCCAAACGTGACGAACCATGTGTGTAGCAAACCCGGGTGGTATGGGTCCTTGATGTTTTCCTGCATCAACTTCCAGTTTCCGGGGATGCGTTGACGGTTGTAACCAAGTAGGTGCAGGGTGCGTCCGTTGAAAAGTCGGTCGAACCACGGAACAATTTCCGGACCCAAAAATTGGTCGAGCGGTTCCACCGACGAATCGAAAGAGGCAAACACCACCCCGCCTCGACATGCCACGGTGAGGCGGTTAAGGCCATGATCGGCGACGTCAAACTCGGGAGGCATGCCACCCTGCACAACCCCATCGGCTGAGGTAACCCCTTTGCGCATCGGGACGCCTCGAAGATCACCCTGGAGGCTGTAGTTCCATTGGTGATACGGGCATGTGAAGCTGGTGGTGTTTCCGGACCGTTCCCGACAAAACCTCATACCTCTATGTGCACAGATGTTCTCGACCACGCATATTTGACCCGATTTGTCTTTGACCATAATCACCGAACGCTCGCCAATCGACGTTCGCTTAAAGTCACCCGGGTTTGGAACCTCGGCCTCCAGACCGACGTAGCACCAGTGCTTGTTATAAAAGAATCGCTCGAGTTCCAGGCTGTGTACCTGATCGTTCGTGTACACATCAAATGGAATGAGGTGGGAATCGTCGCCTGGCCACGATGGAAGAGCCCGGTTTCCGGAATTGGTCGATTGTTCCATTAGAGCCACTTCTTGAGGGAAGGAACGATCACTTCGCGCCCCGTTAGCCACGAAGCCAACGAGTCGCCTTCACCATCGGCGAAGCGTTTCGAAACAATCTCATCAACGAGTGCCCGTACAAAGCGTGGTGGTAGGTCGTTGAAGGAACGACCGGTCCGAAGGTCAATCAGATGTACGCCAAGTTCGCGGCAACGCATCCAACAGACTTCACTCACACGAATCTGTCGACCCTGAGCCGTTCGGACCAAATGGTTGCGCTGCCCGGGCGTTAACGAGGCGTAATTGTCTCGCAACGCATCAGCTGAGTCGGTCACCAGTTTGCGCAGCTGTGGTGCAGGACGGCCAGCACACGCATCGATCTCGTTTGATCTGGCCTCACTACTTGCGTACATCGGCGTTTCCACTTCAGTACGTGCCCAGACGATTAACCGTTGTAAAGCTTGCGCATTGCAATGCACGTGAGCAATGAGTTTGGATCGACTCCATTCGGGTAGTGCGCTGGGCTGGTCGAACTCGTCATCGCTGATCTGGTCGAGTTCAGCCAAAAACTGGAGAGACAGTTCGTTCATCCATTCACCCGAAACTGGAGGCAGGGCGGTGTGGCTATCCATGAATCGTGTTCCTGAGGTATCCGATGCCGTCAATGGTTGTCTCAACGACGTCACCGATATGCAGGTAAACAGCTGGTTGGCGAGCGTGCCCCACACCACCGGGTGTACCGGTGGCGATTATGTCACCGGGACGCAGCGTGACAATGGTTGAGATGTACTGCACCAGGGCAACCGGATCAAACACAAGGTCAGAAGTATTGGCGTGCTGAACCTCGCTGTTGTTCACGTGACACGTCATGTCGACCGAGGGCCTCACACCACCTGAAACCTCGTCAGGGGTAACCACCACCGGCCCCAGCGGTGTGGTGCCTTCAAACGTTTTGCCTTGCAGCCACTGCAAGGTTCGATTCTGCCAATCACGCGCCGTGATGTCGTTGAGAACTGCGAACCCCGCAATGGCATCGATTGCAGACTGCTCGGTGGCGCGTCGTACCGGAGCTCCAATGATCACAGCCAGCTCAGCTTCCCAGTCAAGCGAGCTGGTTTCAGGCGGCATAACGATTGGATCTGTCGGCCCAACAAGTGCCTCGGTGAACTTGGCGAACAGCGTGGGGTACTCCGGAATTGGACGCCCCATTTCTTGGATGTGGGTGCGGTAGTTCAACCCAACACAAATGATTTTCGATGGTGCAGCGATTGGCAACACAAATTGACTTTCATCGGCGGAACACAACACAGTCTTTGCTGAAGCCGCCTGCTGTCGCCACGATGGCTGTGCCAAGAGTTGGTCAAGATCGGTTGCACCAATATCGATCAAGTCGGGTCCATCGACGCGCACCGCTCG
>JANMEI010000408.1:0-7043 GCA_031376865.1 Acidimicrobiia bacterium
ACCCCTCCTCCGACGGTCCCATCAGCTACGACCATTCCAGCAACGACCGTTCCAGCAACAATTGCACCGACAACGGTAAGGCCAACAACAGCTCCTCCCGCCACAGCGCCGCCGACGACCTCCGCCTTTGGTGCATGTGCCAACAATCGAGTGGCGAACGCCGGGTTCGAACGAGGTCTTGAAGGTTGGGACTCATGGGGCGGCGCCGACACCATCGTTGCTGATGCGAAGTCTGGATCCGCTGCATGGCTGGTGGACGGCCGAGGCCAATTCATCTCAGTGACACCGGGCGAGCAACTTGTTGTTTCGGTTTGGGCCAAAGCTGGTTCAACGGGTTGGTCTTCCATCGGCCTGGAGTTCTACTCCGCCACCGACCGGCTCGACACAGGGGCGGCAAGCCAGCAAGTTTCAGGTTCCACCTACGAGCAGAGCCGTCTGATGGCAACAGTCCCACCGAGCGCCGTTCGGGCCAGAGTGTGGGCGTGGTCAGCAAACAAGAATCTGACCGTCGATGACTGGTGTGTGAAGGGGGGCTAACTGGGCGATTAATTGGGCGGGGTGGCGACTACTGCTCACCCCGCCTGCGACCTTCCCAACGGCGACCGATCAATTTGATTTTGCCTTCAGCCGCAAGAGCCTCTTCTTCAGGCTTCAAGTCTTCGCCCAAAGCATGAGTAAACAACGATGCTGACTTTGTCTCCGAAACCGTTTCGAAGTCGGCATCGTCGAACACCGACTTCACCTGCTCCCACGTCATGATGTGATGCTCCATTTGCATTCGCCAACGGGCTTCATATTCTTCGAAGGTATCGGGCACCTGATGACCGTCACCACCGTCGGGCTGTTGCCGTTGTTTGTAGTGATCAAACCACCAACGATTGGTCGCCTCGTCGATATCGGTCCAATCAAACTCTCGAACGAGGAACATCGTGCCGGGGCGGCTCAAACGTTTGAGTACCTCAACAGATGCGGCCCGGTCTGCAAGATGGTGCAACGACATGCTGGCGAAGATCACATCGAAAGGTGCCTCGTCGAGGGTTTCGAACGTCTGCGCGCGTACAATATCGGTGGCAACCCCATTCGGATCAGCACCTACAGCCACGAACCCTGAGCGGACGTCAGCTCCCAAACGCTCGATGAGCGCACCGTCGCCACAGCCGATTTCCAGTACTCGTTGACCCGGTTGCAGATGTGACGTGACCCACGCTTCCATCTCGTTCAGATCGATGGGAAACTGTTGCTGGTTGCGGTTCACGAGGTCATCGTAGAGTTTCGACGGTATCGCCGATGCGAATGATCCCAGGCTGAACCACTCGTGAGCCGATGCCCAAGCAACCGGCATGATGTTTGTTGATGTGTTTCAGCACTTCTAGGTCACGTTCGAGCCCCGGCTGTGGGCGCGTCACCATCACACAACGATCAACTTCCTTCACCACGTTAAGCACCGCTGAGCCAATACGAATCTGCTGTCCCACGAGTGCGGCCTCGTCGTGGCTTGACGCGCTTGCGTTGTCGAGGTCCAACACGATGTTCATTCGGAAACGTTGCGCGCCCCAGGTTTGAATCGAAGCCGTCGTTGGTCGTCCGCTGCGCTGGCCAACTCAACCGAGCGACCGAGCCATGCTGACAACTCGCCGGCGTCACGAGTGGTGACACCAGAGGGCAGGGTCACCATCCCATCACCACCAATTGCATGAAGCAGTTCGGGCACACGTCGGCCCGTCAAGATGTTTCCCGTGGTGAGGTCACGCAGACCCCATCGTCGATCACCGATGACGCCGCGCGTGTCAAGTTGCAACTCGTCAACCGATTGCCCCTGCGTTGACTTCACCGGAAAGCGGAACAGTTCCTTCACAATCGTCATCCGGAAACTGTAGAACGGTTGGGCCGTCATCAACGCAGCCGCGCAGTGATGCGGCGTCCTATGCCCATCGCCAGTGCGGTCGTTGCCAATATCGCCAACGATGGTGCGACCACCGCCCAGGGGGCGCGCTCTGCATGGGGTTGCGCCGCAGCGAGAACCGCCCCCCACTCACTTGATGGAGGCTGCGGTCCGACTCCTAAAAACGACAACGACGACACCGACACCACCGCGTGCCCTACCCGTGTTGCTATCAACGCGATCAGCGCGCTGCTGACATTGGGCAGGATGTGACGAACAAGCACCCGGGCGGGCGATGCACCCGATGCAACGGCAGCATCTACCCAGAGTTGTTGTTGGGCTGTCTCCAATTGGGCAAGCACGAGGCGAAAGTATGGAGTCCACCCCAAACTGACTAGCGCAGCAAGCAACGCAACCGTTCCTGATCCGATAGTTGCCGCCACGATCAACGCAACGACCAAAGTAGGAACCGCAAGTACAACATCGCTGACAGACACCAGAGCGCTTCGACGGAAACGACCAGCAGCACTCACCAAAGCAATACAGGTACCTACGATCGCGCTGATGATGACAACTGCGCCCGCCAAGCTGAGCGACCGAACCGCGCCCGCCGCAACGAGCGACAACACATCACGCCCAAACTGGTCTGTGCCTGCAAGATGGTTCCACGACGGAGATTGGAATCGATCAATCAAATTGGTCTGCTGTTCCACACCCGCCATGCTGAGTTGAATGGCAATCATCGTGATGGTGCCCAACCCGACCAACCCGACCAGCGCAACCCGGTTCTCGCTCAATCGTAGGCGGCGAACGGAAAAGGCAGACCGTCTGACCTGGCTGATCATCGCGCCGTGTGTCGCAATCTTGGATCGGCGAACACCGCTGCAGCGTCAGCGAGCGAGCCGACCACAAGGCTGATCGAACCAACCACGAAAAGACCGCACTGCAACGCGGGGACGTCACCGTTTCGAACCGCTGTCACGATGAAGTTCCCCAGTCCGGGTAGCGAGAAGATGGTTTCCACTAGGACTGCACCGCTGAGCAGACCGGCCAGATTCGTCGCAGCGATGCTCAGTACGCCAAGACGCGACACAGCGAACGCATGTCGCGCAACACCACTCGGTCCGAGGCCCTTGCTTCGTGCGGTTCGAATGAAGCTCTGCGGCAATGCGTTCAGCATTTCCGTACGGGTCACTTCTGCAATCGATGCAATAGGACCGGCGGCAAGAACCACTACGGGAAGAATCATCTGACGAACCGACCCCCACCCACCGGTTGGAACAAATCGCAACCAAATACCGAAAATCAGTACACATAGCGGTCCCATCACGTGCGGAGGCAATGAGGCACCCGCCGCGCTGATCGCTGAAGCAATGCGGCCAAGCGGGCCGCGTTGCATTGCGGCCACCATCCCCAATGCCACCCCGACTAGTGAAGCAAGAGCAACGGTGACGACCACCATCTGCGCCGAGACTGACAAGGCGCGCCATGCTGCGGACCCCACGGGAAGGCGACTGGTGTAGCTCAATCCGAAGTCGCCCTGCAGCGCCCGTAACAAAAACCTGCCGAACCTGACCAGAGCGTGATCGTCAAGTCCAAGTTCACCTCGGAGCGAAGCCACGATGGCAGGGTCGGGGTTGGGATCTGAGTACCGGGCGCGTAGCGTTGCTGTTGCGGGGTCGATTCCCGCAAGCAGCGGCAGATTGAAGGCAAGTAGCGATAAAGCGACCACGCCCAAAGGCAAGGTGACAATAAGTCGACGGAACCCGATCCGCTCGACAGACGGTCGGGGTCGAATCACTGTGCGATGCGAAGCTCGCTCGTCACCAAACGCTGCTCCAATGGGTCCGCCACTAACCCGGTGAGCCGCTGGGAGTGTGCAATGCGGGCTCGATCATGCAGGATCGGCACGCCGGTGACGTTGAGATCCAGGTCTTGGGCTGCGGCCACGAACGTGCGTACCCGTGCACTTCGCGTCGATTGGGTCGCTAACCCCAGCACGTCGTTATCGAACCGTTTATCGCAGTATCGATTGAGGTTGTATGACCCGGTGCACGTGAAGTCGCTTGCCAGATACGCAGCGGGATCCGGCACATCAACGGTGTAGCTGCGTGACAGTAGGAACATGTCGTATCGACCACCAAGGACATCGGGTTCAAGGGTGCCGTACTCGGCCACCGTGATCTCGACATCGATGTCAGCTTTTCCCAGCATGTCCTTGATGGCAATCGCAAGTTCCGGGAGTTCGGCGCGTGCGGGGTAGGTCCACAGGCGAATCTTCTTCGGAAAGTTGGCTTTGTCAGCCAGCCGCTTTGCTTCACCAAGATCAACCTTCGGCACGACCACGTCAGGATCCCAGGCGACTGCCGGACCAAAGTACCCAGCGGCAGGCAAAGCAGCGCCCTCCAGCAACGACGTAGCCAGGGCGTTGCGATCGATCGCCTTATCGATCGCCATTCGTGCTGGAAGCGAGTTGAACGGTGCTTGGGAATGGTTGAGGTAGATAGCAGTGGTTCGAGGTAGGTCATAGATCAGTACCTTCAAGTTTGCATCTTTGCGCACGGTGTCGAGTTGTGCGGCCGGAACACCTTCAGCAAGGTCAATTTCTCCAGCTCGCAATGCCGCAACCCGGGCGGCCGGGTCTGCGATCAATCGTGCTTCCACTAACCCAATCGATGGTGGCCGATCCCAGTGCTTTGTATTTGCCTTGAGTTCGATACGTTGATCCGGTGTGTACTTATCAATGCTGTAGATACCGGTGGCATTTCCAATCGGAGATGGCACCGCTGACTTGTAGGCACTCGTAGAAAGAATCGCGGATCCGGGGCTAGAGAGTCGCAACGCAACGAGCGAATCAGCTTTTGTTGTCGAGACTTCAATGGTGAGTGGGTCGATAGCTTTGACCACCATCCCGGTTCCTCGGAGCGCACGAGGAGGGGTCGAGGAGGTGGCGGACTTGTTGATTGCATTGGCAACAGCGGCACTGTCCATGGGTGAGCCGTCATGAAACGACACTCCGGGACGAAGCGAAAACTGCCATGTTGTCGGGGTGATCTGCTCCCACGAGGTGGCCAGCTGCGGTTGTGTGTCACCCGAAGCGTTGGCCCGAACGAGGGTCTCGGTTACCCCGAGGCGGCTGAGTAAGAACGCATCGTCGGAGTACACCGACAATCCCGCACGTGGCGGAAATGCCAGTGCAACTCGAAGCAGCGACGCCTTTGTAGCAACGGTGGTCGTTGGACTGTTCGGCTTCGGTTTCGCCGTGGGGGTAGTGGTTGTGGGGCGAGTCGCCTTGGGGCGTGACGCTGCGCCGACTGGAGCAGCAATCAGTGTAAGGGCGGTGACGAGCGCAAGGGAGCGCAGACGCATAGCGAGTTCCTTTGGAGGTTCTGGACGGCCGCTATACTAGAACAAGAATCATTCCCGACTTAAACGCCTCTACCCTGTCATTGATCCCTTTTCCCGAGCCAACATGTCCGATGCCCGCAAATAGTTGCGCGCACTGTCGGACAGCTGCAGTAAGACAGCAGCAGTTAGTGGGCGGCAGCTTCCGTTGCCTTCGTGCCGCCCTTACCAGCACCCTTACCGAACGGGAGCTTCGACACGATCGTCACGATCGTGAACCCCACAACAAGTCCAACCACAGCTGAGGCAAACGTGTTGGCGAACCAACCGAGCACTCCCCCGATGCCGGCGACGTGATGCACTTTTTCTTCGATCGAGTGCACAAACTTGTACGGCGTGTGCCATCCCAATTCGTCGGCGCCAACCAACAAGATATGCCCACCCACCCACAACATTGCGGCCGTGCCAACGGTTGATAGCACTGCGAGCAGTTTTGGCATGCCAACCACTAGGCCACGCCCGATGCGTTGCGCAGTTGCGCTACCGGTCTTCGCCATGCGCAGGCCAACATCATCCATCTTCACGATCAGCGCCACGATCCCGTAGACGATCGCGGTGATGACGATGGCGACAACAACCAGGATGGCAGCACGCGATACAAAGCCCTCATCGAGCACTTCTTTAAGGGCAATCACCATGATCTCGCCCGACAAGATGAAGTCGGTTCGAATGGCACCGGAGATCGTCTTGGCTTCGTGATCGGGCCCCAATTCGACAACGGCCTCTACGTGATGGTCGTCGTGTTTAGCGAAGCGATGATGGACTTTTTCGGCACCTTCGAAACACAGATAGGCGCCGCCAATCATCAAGATGATCTCGACCAAGATTGGAACAAACTCGCTGAGCAATAACGCGGCGGGGAGGATGAACAGCAGCTTGTTTTTCAGCGAACCGGTGGCAATCTTCTTGATGATCGGAAGTTCGCGGTTGGCAGCAAGCCCCGACACGTACGCCGGGGTGACGGCCGTGTCGTCGACCACCACACCAGCTGCTTTCACGCTTGCCTTACCTGCCGCTGCGCCGACGTCGTCGATAGACGCTGCGGCCAACTTTGCCAGCGCAGCAATATCGTCCAACAAGCCAAACAGGCCACCACTCATGTGCAAGTTCCTTCCGCAGCGTTCATGCTGCCTGCGAGGATAGTTGCTCGTGGCGTTGCGCCTTGATCAGCCTGAGTCAGCCCGGATATAGGTGTGTGTCACTGCCCGTCTGCGATCTCGGGCGCGGGTCGGGTTTGTACCTTATGGTCAAGGCCCCCGGCCCAGCCGAGCAATGACGTGTGTTGACGGTACCCAAGTAGCCCTTGCACTTCGTCGGGCAGGTGCTGAGCAATCTCTGGCGGGCAGGCCAGATACTGGTTCTCTTCTTGGCGGAGCCAACCAAGACAGAATCCGCCAACGATGCCCGTTCGGGGGGTCGATGTTCGGTTGATGTCCATCCCATGAATGATTGAACCAAGCCAGATTGCGACTGAGCCTTTCGGCATCGCTGCTTGCACGGTTTCGCTTTCGTCGGCAACGCGATCCGTTTGCCAGAGATGACTTTCGGGCACGAGACGGGTGGCGCCATTGGCCGCAGTGAATTCAGTGCCAGCCACCATAAATGACACCAGATACTCCGGCGCTTCTGGTGAGTAATCAAGATACTTTCCGTAATGCAATTCGTCGCGATGAAGCGGTTGTAGTTCGCCGTTTGGCCACACCTCTAGTGCTGCGGTGAGTGTGACAACGTAGCGATTGCAGTTCGGCTTCAAAAT
>JANMEI010000425.1:0-4638 GCA_031376865.1 Acidimicrobiia bacterium
CAACACAACGCCATCATCTGCGCGCGTAGAACCTCGCGGGCATCATTAGTGGGCAGGTCGCGTTGCAATACCGATTTAATCATGGTGTTGACCGCGTCCGCGGGCAGCGTGACAATGGCAAAGTTGTTGGGAATCACTTGATCGTCAGTCACCTCAGTGATCGAACCGATCACCGCATTTCGAATCACCACAGCTATGCGGCGATCGCCCTTTAACCGTGCCACCGCAGCGTCTTCAGTGGCACGAACAATCGTCAGGCCATGCACCTTTTCGACGGTGACCTGCGTGACCGACCGTTCGCCCAGCGAGGGAAGCACCTGACCGATGTAGCGAAGGAACAGTTCGTTCGGGCCAACGACCAGCAGCCCTTGGCGTTCCAAATCTTTGCGATGTTCGTACAGCAAAAACGCGGCACGGTGCAGACCAACCGCGGTCTTGCCGGTTCCGGGCCCACCTTGCACCACCACCAACTCGTTCAGCCCGGCACGAATGATCACGTCTTGTTCGGCCTGAATGGTGGCCACGATGTCTCGCATCTCGCCCGAGCGACTGCGTTCCAACTCAGCCAACAACGGATCCGGAACACCGCCACCCTCATCGGCTCCATCGGGGTCAGAAAAGTCTTCATCGAACAGTCCGGCGACGACCTTGTTTTCGACTGCCAATCGCCGCCGTAGCGCGAGGCCTTGCGAGTCAGCCCACGTGGCCCGGTAGAACGGCACCGCCACAGGCACCCGCCAATCGAGCACCACCGGTTCACCATCGGGCCCTTCGACATGGCGACGGCCGATGTGCCACTGATCGCCGGGCCGACCACCGACACCGAGTTCATTGATGCGCCCAAAGCACAACGCAGCCCGAGAGTCGGCAAGATTTTCCAATCGGGCCATCAGTGCGTATTCGATGGCGGCAGCATCGTCACGATTCTTGGTTTGCGACGCGTCGCGCCGGGCCTGATCCAACGCAGCCGTGGTTCGTTCCCGCATTGCTGCCAACGAGGCATGAGCCAGATCGAGGTGCGATTGCTCGCGTGCTTGTTCGGCTTCTTTCAGGCTGCCCGGAGCAGCGCCCGGTTCGTCGTTGTTCGTCATGAATGTCTCCAGATCAGGTCAGCGGGTAGTTCGGCAGAACGTTCGCTGTCGCGAACGGTGAACCCTGTTGTTGAGTTCGTCTCGCCGAGCGGGCCTGATCGAGCTTCAATGAGCCGGGCCATGCAGCGGAGTCAACCGATGAACAAACTCCGTTCATCGGGAAGTGACAACATAGCGGAACATCTACCATTCGTCGATGCCTGATTTACCAATCCCCCAACTCTCCCCCGCAACGGCCAAACGAGTTGCCTACGGAACCTCGCTGGGCCGGGTCGCCTACGGGCTCACCATGGTGCTCATTCCCGAGTTGTCGCTCTCGGTGTTTGGTCTGCGATCCATCCCCGGCCCGTTGGTGTGGTTGGCCCGGGTCTTCGGAGTGCGAGACGTCGTTTTGGGGGCCGGCACGTTGGCGGCCATTGGACGCAAAGACGGCAGCGCCCAGCAGTGGTTGCAGTTCAGCGCTATCGCCGATGGCGCCGACTCGGTGTTGGCTTTGGCTCGGCCGAACGAACTGGGTCGGGGCCGGGCCTATTTCGCGGCTGCGTTTGCCGCCAGCGCAGCGGTCCCCGGCTGGTTGGCATCGCGAAGTCCCATCTTCGGATCGCGCTGATTGCACCAACCAAGGTTCACGTCGTGGTCAGCAGTAGCGCCGTTGGACCGCGAAAACTCACATTTGGGTCGTGGTTGGCGGCCGACAACATCACCAGCGGTCGAGCGTTAGCAGGTATGTCGACCCCATCGATGGTGACGGCTTCGCGGGATCGACGCCGCCAAGTGCCAATATTGTAGGCATACCTACGACTAGCGAGCTCACCCTCCACAACGCGTTGCGCAAACGTCAAAAGGGTTTGAACGCGCCTTCGCGTAACCGTTGCGCCAGCTGGGCCGTTCGATCGGCGCTGCCCGTCGAGATGCCGCCTGCCCACACCTGCTCACGACCCAACGCCGTGCCTCCAGCAACGATGACGTGCAGTCCGTCGGAGCCACCGCGCACGACGATTTCTCCTTCAGCTCCCAGCGCAAACCCCTGATCAGTGGTGATGGTTTCACCGTTGACCAATCCGCTTCCAGCGATTGACACCACAAAGGCTTGCGTGCCAGCCGGAGGCGACAGGACGACTTCGGCATCTTGTTGCACCGTCACATCGAAGAGAAACACGCCGTCAGGACTTCCCGGCGGCAGCAACGCGCTGGTGAGACCACCATGCGTTCCCACCAGGACGCGAACCCGCGAACCATTCCGTTCAACTATCGGAACCTCGCCTGGCTCGATATGCAACGCCTGCGGCGCGGCCAATTCGAAGTCGTCAGGCAGCGCGACGAAGATTTGCAATCCATGGCACGGGGTTGGGGCGGCAGTCGGCACCTCTTCGTGGAAGATGCCCGACCCTGCGACGGTCCAATGCACGCTGCCGGGCGGAATCAACACATCGGTTCCCAAAGAATCGCGATTGCGAAACGTACCCTCGGAGTCTTCCAACATGACCGTCACCGCGCTGAAACCTGCGTGCGGGTGAATGCCGAACGTAGGCTCGGTCATCACGAACCGATCGATGTTCAAGAACGGCCCCGCCCATTGGGCGATGTCGTGGAAGCTCGCAAGTTGAAGCCCGGACCCGACGGATCCCTTTCGTGCGGCAACGGTGGCGACGACTTGTCGGAGACTGGTTTGATTGTTCATCTGGTTACCTCTGTTTGATTCTTATCAACTAACACTGATGTTAGTGACTTACACAAGTGGTAGCAACGTGAACATATTCCCGATACGGTGAAGACGTGACAAAGAAGCGGCTCGCGTTTGCGGTTGATCCCACCGATCCGGCTGGACCGTTCGGGGATCGTTACCAGGATGCCGCCGAGCTGATCGGCAAAAAGTGGACAGCGGCAATTGTGTTTGCCATCAGCCACGGCCATCACCGTTTTGGCCAACTCACCACGTTACTGCCGAGCATGTCTGACCGCATGCTGGCCATTCGTCTGAAGGAACTTGAAGCCGCCGACGTCATCGCCAGACATGTCTACGCCGACACACCCGTACGCGTTGAGTACGAGCTCACCGCACGAGGCGAGTCACTTCGCGACGTGTTAATCGCCATCAATCGTTGGGCAGCGACGTAGCGAGTCACATGCGATTGGCTCAAACGAGGGCAGGTTACGCAGCGTTGACTCGAAGCTCGGGATCGATCAGGTGCAGTAACCGTTCGATGCGGTTGGCTGCTCGTTCCACCGCGTCAAAAGCTGCTTGCTCGCCGCTGGCGTTGCCGGCCAACCGGCGAGCTGACCAGACGATGCGGGACTGCAACGCGCGGTGCGCGCCGATCGGGAAGCGAATCGTAGGAATCAATTCGGCTTTGCCCTCCAGGGCAAACAAGAACAATGCTCCGTGCAGTTCGACCAGGCCAACCGGAGCGTTGACTCCAGAAAACTCACGCAGGGTTTCAAGCTCTGCTGTGATGGATTCCAGCAGACGCATTGGGTCAATTGGTTCAGGGGTGGCGTGCAATTCGTTCTGCATAGTGTCAACCTAAGCATGCTTATGTAAGGAACAGGTAACAGATCCCTCACAACTACCCACTATTCCAGGGGTCGTTGGTCACACTTATAGGTGTACAGACATTCAGTCTTGCCTTGTCGCTAACGCCGGATTAAATCCACGTCAACCTCGCACTTCGACGGAATAAGCTTCGTCCTTATGTCAACCGGTCACACCGTCGGGTTTCTCCACACTGCCCTTGCCAATGAAGTTACGTTTGGCACACTGATGCAGAGCCACCCTGACGTTCGTTCCGTTCACCGGACGCGGGTTGACCTATTGGACCGGGCACGCACAGACCTCGACGATCAGTTGATGTTGTCCGAGTTACGAGTCGAACTCACCGAGTTGGCCAAGGAGGCAGATGTACTGGTGTGCACCTGCTCCACGCTGGGGGCCTCGGCAGAAGCGGTATCCACTCGAGCAACCATTGTTCGAGTTGACCGGCCAATGGTGCGCCTAGCAATACAGAATGCCGATCGAATCGATGTGGTTGTTGCCGTGGAAAGTACGGTGCAGCCCACCCTGAACCTCTTCTTCGAAGAGGCCCAACGCCAACAACGAAGTCCTGTTGTAACCATCAAGCCGCTGTTCGAAGCTTGGCCCGCTTGGTGCGCTGGAGATATTGAGGTCTATACCTACATGATCGCTCGGCATGCTGATGAGCTTCTGAGCAGCGACCCCGCCCCTGACCTGGTGGTGCTGGGCCAGTCGTCGATGCTCGGAGCCTTGAGCAAGGTCGCCGACCCATCGCGTGTGTTGTGTTCGCCCGTGTTGGCAATCCAAGAAGCCATCCGGGTCCTGCGCGCCGACTGACCCGTCAAGGCTGAGGAGTCAGTTTCCAGTAAAGGTATCCGGCTTTTCGCACAAAACCGAGTGACCGATTCAGGTCAACGATATGTTGGTTGCTGCCCTGGTTGAAAGCACGCATAGAAATACCTTTGCGCTGCGCATAGACAGCGCCAGTCAGTTTCATGGCTCGAGCTACGCCCTTGCCCCGAAATGCAGCCAAGG
>JANMEI010000430.1:0-4825 GCA_031376865.1 Acidimicrobiia bacterium
GTGGCTCGATAGTCAATACCGCCAGCGTTGTCGGGACACCACCAAGCGGCGTGCAAATCACCCCGGTTCCCTCGAACACCGTGACGGTCCCAGCAACGCAAGCAACCGCATTGAGCATCACCAAAACGACCAGCAAACTCAGCTACTCCGTAGTGAACGAGTTGATTCCGTACACGTTCGTGGTCACCAACAACGGCAACGTGACGATGACGGCAATCAGCGTGCTTGACCCCAAAACTACCGGTGTCACCTGCGCCAGCACCACGTTGGCGCCGGGTGTGTCTACCATCTGCAGTGGTACACACCTTGTCACTCAGGTTGATCTTGATAGTCCCAACGTCACCAACGTTGCCCAGGTTGTCGGTCGTCCGCCATCAGGCGTAGTGACCAGCCCCGTGTCTTCGCTCACCGTGATTGTGCCCTCGGCCCAGAACCCATCAATCGCGATCGAAAAGCAAACCGCGGCCACGTCATTTGTCGCAGTAGGCGCAACGATCCCTTACACCTTCGTTGTTGAAAACACCGGAAACATTACGCTGAAAAATGTGGCGGTGACCGATCCCAAGACCGCTGGCGTGACGTGCCCGGTTACCACGCTTGCCCCTGGAGCCGTCACGACGTGCACCGGCTCACATACCGTCACCCAAGCCGATCTTGATATCGGATCGGTGTTGAACATTGCGCTCGTTGTGGCGACTCCACCGTCGGGTACTCCGCTGCCCGCAGTGTCATCGAATCCAATCACCGTGGCAGCGACGCAGCAGATGTCGATGTCGATCGTGAAGTCGAGCAACACCGCAGACTTTTCTGCACCAGGTGAATCGCTCGACTACACGTTTGTCGTGAAGAACACTGGCAATGTCACGCTCAACTCCGTGTCGGTGAACGACCCAAAGATCGGCGCGGTGACCTGCCCCGTGGCGACCCTGGCCCCTGGCATCAGCACGACCTGCACAGGGACCTATGTGACGACAGCGTTCGATGTGAGTGCTGGCCAAGTAGTGAATACTGCCGATGTGGTGGGTACACCTGTTGGAGGAGTGCAACTCTTGCCGCAGCCATCCAATCCGGTAACGGTCGACCTGGTGCCGCTGCCGGGTCTCACCATCAGAAAGGGAACGCCCGCTGCTTCGTATGCGACGTTGAATCAATCGATCACCTACACCTTCGACATCACCAACACCGGTAACGTCGCCTTGAGTGCGCTGACGATTACGGACCCAAATGCGACCGGGATTACCTGTGTTGCATCAGTGCTTGCCATTGGTGATGTGACCACATGTTCGGGTGCTCACGTGGTTACCCAGTCCGATTTGGACACCGGGTCAATCATCAATACGGCGCAGGCTTCGGCCACTCCGCCGACGGGACCTGCCTTGTCACCGGTGTCGTCAAACACCATCACCGTTCCAGGCGGTCAGAGTGCGGTGCTCACCATCCAAAAGGGGACGACGACGCTGTCCGTCTCGGCGCTAAACACGGTGATCCCCTACTCGTTCCTTGTCAGGAATCAGGGCAACGTGACGGTGTCATCTATCGCCGTGATCGACCCAGCTGCTGCCCCAATCACCTGTCCAGTAACGACCCTGTCGCCGAACGACGAGACAACTTGCACTGGCGCTCACACGGTCACCCAAGCAGATCTTGATTCCGGCTCGATCATCAACACCGCAAGAGTTGGCGGGAAAGCGCCAAACGGAACCCCGCTCGCTCCTGCGGCTTCGAACATTGTCACGGTACCCGTTGTCCAAAGCGGGCTGTTAACCATTGTCAAGGCAACGACCGCTACCAGCTTTTCTGCAGTGGGCCAGTCGATCAACTACACGTTCCTCATCACCAACGCTGGCAACGTCACAATGACATCGATCGCTGTCACCGACGTTAAGGTAGCCGGAGTCACCTGCCCCGTCACGACGCTTGCCCCAGGTGTATCGACGACCTGTTCAGGTAGTCGCACTACGACCCAAGCCGACATGAATGCCGGGTCTGTCGTCAACACTGCCTCGGTTGTGGGGACCCCGCCGTCGGGCACGCCAATCACGCCGGTTCTGTCGTTGCCGGTCACGGTCGCGGCGTTGCAAGCACCTGCGTTGACGTTGCTGAAGTCAACCTCGACGCCAAGCATCTCGACGTTGGGTGCAACTGTTCCTTATGCCTTCGTGGTGAAAAACTCGGGCAATGTCACGTTGACGGGTGTGGCAGTGACCGATCCAATCGTGTCGTCAATCACCTGTACACCTACGGTTCTCAACCCGGGTGAATTGTCAAACTGTTCGGGTAGCCGGACCGTGACTCAAGCGGATCTTGACGCTGGCTCCATTATCAACACCGCTCAGGTGACCGCCAGTGATCCGAATAATCTGACCCTCACCCCGGTGACGTCCAACACGATCACCATTCCGGGTGTTCAGTCCCCGCAACTGTCACTGGTGAAGTCGACAACAAAAGCTTCGGTGTCTGCAGTTGGCGAGTCGATTCCGTTCAGTTTCCGAGTGACTAACACTGGAAATGTCACGATAAGCGGAGTTGCTGTCTCCGATCCGATCGTAGGAGCAGTTGTATGTTCGCCTACGACGTTGGCTCCTGGTGCTGTTGTCAACTGCACCGGAACCCGATTGACCACTCAAGCCGACCTTGATGCCGGTGCGATAGTTAATACCGCATCGGTCGTCGGCACCCCACCGTCGGGCCTCGTTCTCGCCGCAGTTCCGTCAAACACCATTACGGTTCCCGCTGTACAACGCCCGGGCCTGGCCATCACCAAAGCAACCGTGGCGCCACCGTATGGCGCAGTTGGGGTCAGCGTTCCATACACATTCGTCGTCACCAATAACGGCAACGTCACGCTGTCTGGCCTGGTGGTATCTGATCCGTTGGTGAACGGAGTGACGTGCGCAGCAAGCGTCCTCGCACCAACCGCAACCACTAACTGCAGTGGTTCACACATCACCACCCAAGCCGATTTAGATAATGGTTCGATAGTCAACACTGCAACCGTCGCTGCCACTGCACCTGATGGGTCAGCTACGACGCCGGTGCAGTCAAACACCATTACGGTTTCAGCAGCGCAGAACCCTGCGTTGACAATTCAAAAGGACAGCACCGCGGCCAGTTACGCAACTGCGGGCGATCTGATTTCCTACACCTTCCTCGTGACCAACTCCGGCAACGTCACTATGAACTCGATCACCGTCAACGACCCGAAGGTCGCTAGCGTTTCTTGCCCTGTTACTTCGCTGGCACCGGGGGTCTCCACCACCTGTACCGGAACACATGTGGTCACCCAGGCTGACATGGATAACGGATCTGTGGTGAACACCGCATCGGTCACTGCCAACCCACCGGGTGGGACACCGATCACGCCGGTTCCGTCGAACACCATCACCGTGAATGCGGCTCAGGCACCATCGTTAGAGATTGTGAAGGCCACTGAGACAACCTCGTTTACCTCGGTCAATCAAGCAATCGTGTACACCTTCGTCGTCAGTAACGATGGCAACGTCACCATGACCTCTGTTGGGGTTAGCGATCCTCAGGTTGCTGGGCTGAACTGCGCTGCGTCGGTGTTGTCGCCGGGGCAATCAACCACCTGCCGCGGAACTCACTTGGTTACTCAGGCCGAACTGGACCAGGGATCGATCGTCAATACTGCAGCAGCAGTTGGCACGCCCCCCAACGGCAACCCGATCGTACCGACGCCTTCCAATATCGTCACCGTCCCGGCAGTGCAGTCACCCGGGTTGACCATCGCAAAAGCAACGGCGACCGGCAGCTTTGCCGTGCCCGGCACGCCAATCGTCTACACGTTCGAGGTCATCAACGTGGGTAACGTCACGATCAACTCGATAAGCGTGAACGATCCGAAGTTGTCATCAGTGTCCTGCAATGCAACCAGCTTGGCTGGTGGTGCGGCAACTCGCTGTACGGGCACTCGCATCGCAAACCAAGCCGATGTTGATGCTGGTTCGGTTGTGAATACGGCAACCGTAAGCGGCTCCACTCTCAGTGGGGCGTTGTCGCCCACATCGTCGAACACCGTTACCGTCCCGGCTATCCAGGCCCCTGGCCTGGCGATCACGAAGCAATCCAGCACAGCTTCCTACTCCGCAGTTGGTGAAGCGATTCAGTTTGTGTTCTCGGTAGCAAACACGGGCAACGTCACCTTAGATGACGTCACCGTCAGCGATCCGAACGCAACCGATATTGTATGCGTACTCACAACCCTGGCTCCGGGTGGATCAACTTCGTGCGCTGCCAAACATGTGGTCACGCTCGCTGATCTCAATAGCGGGTCAGTATCTAACACTGCCGAAGTAGTAGGCACCCCAACCACCGGCCCTCAGACCGGCCCGTTCCCGTCGAACACGGTAATCGTTCCTGCCGCGGTCAACCCCAGTTTGCGAGCCGCAAAGGTTGCCGGTGCCACGCCTGTCACTAAGGCCGGCGATGTGATCGAGTACACCGTCACCGTGACCAACGATGGCAACGTCACGATGTCGCTGGTGAAAGCCGATGATCCGTTGGTGCCTCTGTCTTGCAGTGCATCAGTGCTCGATCCGGGCGAAGCAACCACGTGCACCGGGAGCCACATTGTCAACCAGGCTGAGGCCGATGCTGGCGTAGTGAGCAACACTGCGTTCATCACCGGTAAGCCACCTCTTGGCCCGCCAATTGCCCCGGTTCCCACGAACACGGTCAACGTCACAATCGTGCCGATACCAACCATGACCCTGGCCAAGGCAACGACCAAAACCGAATTCACGGCGATCGGCGACGCGATTGTCTACACGTTTGTGGTGACCAATACCGGCAACGTGACGCTGAC
>JANMEI010000448.1:0-4396 GCA_031376865.1 Acidimicrobiia bacterium
CGAGCCGAGTTCCGGTGCCCATAGTGGCGCCGGCGCCACTTGCCGGTTGGAAGTGAAGGGACACGACGTGGAACAAGATCAAGACGACTCGAATTACTCCAAGCTGGTCGGTTTGCGACTTCGAGCGGTTCGGCGGCAAAAGCGCTTGTCGCTCCACGATGTGGAGACCGATTCAGTGAAAGAGTTCAAGGCATCAGTGCTCGGGGCGTACGAACGAGGCGAACGGGCTATTTCCGTTCCCCGTCTTCAACGCCTGTCGTCGTTTTACGGGGTCAACGTGGATCAGTTGCTTCCTCCGCTGAATGTCCAACACGACGACACCGATGAACTCACCGGCGAACGACGTGCGCCTGCTCGTGGCATCACCATTGACTTGCGCAAGCTCGATTCGTTGTCCACCACCGAAGCTGCGTTGCTCAGTCGATATGTCGGCATGATCAAATCTCAGCGGGCTGGATTTCGCGGTTCAGAACTCACCATGCGCCGCGAAGACCTCAACGCCCTTGCCGTGTTGCTCGAAGCAGATGTCGAGACGGTCAAAGATCGCATTGCGTTCCTTGGCTTCGAACTGGTCAACTAGTCCTCATAGGATCTTCTCTTCATAGCGTGCCCGACACTGACCAGGTCGGGTTTGGGATATACGTACACGTACCGTTTTGTTCGCATCGGTGTGACTATTGCGCGTTTGCCACCTGGACCGATCGAGATCATCTCCAGGTGGCGCATACTGACGCCACCATCGCCCATCTGCAGCGAGAACAAGAGCAGGGCCGTGTCGTGCCGGCGTCGTCGGTGTTCTTCGGGGGTGGTACTCCCTCGTTATTGCCAGGCTCCGAGCTGGCTCGAATCCTGCAGCACATTCCTGTCACACCAGACGTAGAAGTCACGGTGGAGTGCAACCCCGACACGGTCTCGGCACAACTGTTCGACACCTACCGAGCCGCTGGTGTCACTCGCATCAGTTTCGGCGTTCAGTCCATGGTCGACTCGGTGCTGGCGTCGCTCGGGCGTCGTCATGATCGGGCAAACGTCGAACGAGGAGTGTTGCTCGCCAAGGCAGCCGGGTTCGTGTCGTTCAACCTTGACTTGATTTATGGGGGAGCCGGTGAGTCTGTTGCTGATTGGCAGTCCACCGTCGAGCAGGTCATCGGCCTTGATCCACCCCACGTGTCGGCTTACGGGCTCACCGTCGAAGCAGGCACGCCGCTCGCAGCAGATCCCTCCCGTCATCCCGATGATGACGATCAGGCGGACAAGTACCTGCTCGCTAACAGCGCATTTGCGGCAGCTGGCCTCAACAACTATGAAATCTCCAACTGGTCACGAGCGGGAAACGAGTGTCGTCACAACTGGCTCTATTGGATGCAGGGCGACTATCTCGGAGTCGGATGTGCGGCCCATTCGCATCGGCAGGGTCGGCGGTTCTGGAATCTTCGGACGCCCGATCGGTATGTCGAAGCCGCACAAACTGGCGAGTCCTTGGAAGCAGCGGGCGAGACCCTCAGCGATGACGTTCGCGCGCTCGAACTCCTTCAGTTGCAGCTGCGAACCCGCCTAGGTGTGCCGCTGAATGCGCTGTCGGCGGACGACCGAGCAGAACTTGCGCCGCTGCTCATCGAATCAGATGGTCGCCTTCGTCTTACCCCCGAAGGACGGCTGCTGGCTAACGAAGTATCCATTCGGCTACGCGCAGGGTCAAGTGGCGAGCGAAGCGAGTCCGTAGGGCCCGAGCTTCATCAACGCGCAGGGTCAAGTGGCGCATCGAATGACTACGGTGAGAACCCATGAGCATCCCGATTCTTCGCGCCGGTGACCTGGCCCCGTC
The DNA here is from genome assembly GCA_031376865.1 of Acidimicrobiia bacterium. Lineage (GTDB taxonomy): Bacteria > Actinomycetota > Acidimicrobiia > Acidimicrobiales > JANYDT01 > JANNBN01. Next base: position 1,826 of record JANMEI010000448.1, read on the forward strand.
GGTTGTGTTGCCCGACCAGCATGGCAACACCGTCAACCTGTCTGACTTCGCTGGCCGACGTATCTGTGTGTATTTTTATCCAAAAGCCGACACTCCAGGGTGCACGCAACAGTCGTGTCTATTGCGCGACATAGCGGGGCAGGTTGGCGAGACCGTCATTATTGGTATCTCGCCTGATAAGTCGGCCAAGCAAGCAAAGTTTGATGCTAAGTACACGTTGGGGTTTCCGTTACTCGCCGACACGGATCATGTGGTTGCTGAAGCGTTCGGCGTATGGAAAGAAAAGATGCTCTACGGAAAAACCTATATGGGCATAGAACGCAGTTCGTTTCTCATCGATGCCGACGGCAAGATTGAGCAGGCCTGGTACAAGATCAGCCCCAAAGACACCCCTGTCAAACTGATAGAGGCCCTCCAGTGACTGCATCCGAATCGTTTCCGAACCCGATCGATTTACTTCCCCACCGCGATCCGTTCTTGCTGGTCACCGACATTGTTGAACTCGTTCCCGGAGCGAGCGCCATATGCAGATGGGTGTTGACCGGCAATGAAGTGTTTTGGCCCGGACACTTTCCTGGGCGTCCCACGATGCCAGGTGTATTGATGATTGAATCACTCGCACAAACCGGTGCGATTGCACTGATGGCAGATGTTCGATTTTCGACGAAGCTGGCACTGTTTGGCGGTGTGGACGGTGTGCGGTTTCGTCGACAGGTGGTGCCAGGCGAAACACTGCTCCTCGAAGTAACACTCGGGCAGATGTCCTCGCGTATGGGCAAAGGTCACGGGCGTGCATCGGTCGACGGGAAAACGGCCTGCGAAGCCGATCTGCTGTTTGTCCTCGCCGACCGCTAACTCAACACTGGTGAAGTAGCCGCGAACGTTGCTCGATAGCGAGACGGCGAGGTGCCTAGTTCTCGGCGAAAATGGTGGCGCATAGTTTCGACGCTGGCAAAACCCGACGTGGTAGCAATCTCGGATAATGAGTTTGTAGTGGTCTCGAGCAACTGCTGTGCCACGTGCAGCCGTTGACTCAGAATCCAGGCCAACGGTGTGGTCCCCATCTGATCCACAAACTGGCGGGCAAACGTGCGGGTGGACATATTGGCGGTGCTGGCGAGCTTTGCCACGCTGATGGTCTCATGGAGGTTTGTCTGTGCCCATACTAATGCGGCGGTGATCCGGCGATCGTCTGAGCTAATCGTCTCAGTGCGGTGTCGAATGAACTGTGCCTGTCCACCCTCACGTTGCGGTGGGGTGACAAGCCGCCGTGCGACTTCTGCAGCAATCGCTGACTCATAGTCTCGACGAATGAGATGCAAACCAAGATCGATCCCTGCCGCGCTGCCGGCTGACGTCAGGATCTGCCCGTTGTCCACATACAACACATTTGGCTTCACCTCGATCTGCGGATACATCGCCGCAAGATGATCTGCATACCGCCAATGGGTAGTGGCACTGAGACCATCAAGTAGCCCGGTTGCCGCCAGGACATACACGCCGGAACAAATCGACATGATCCGGGCCCCTCGCCGATGGGCGCTTCTGAGTGCGTGTAATAGTTGCTCAGGTGGGGGAGTGTGTTGATCTTTCCAACCAGGCAACACGATGGTGCCGGCTCGCCGAACGTGGCTCAAATCCGTGGACGCCGACAGGGTGATGCCGCCAAGACCCCGAATTGGTTCTTCCGAAGCGGCGACAACGCGGTAGCTGTACCACGGCACGTCCAGCTCAGGGCGGGCCAAACCAAACAATTCTGCGGCAATACCAAACTCGAATGCACACAGACCGTCGTACGCAATGGCAACAACGCTGCGGTTGACGCCCGTGAGTACCACTAGTCCTGGTAAGGCGTCATCACAATGGTGCCATTGTGGCCACCAAAGCCGAAGCTGTTCGACAGCGCCGGGCCCGGCTGCCACTCTCGAGGTGCGTCAAGGACCAAGTCAAGATGGATCTCAGGATCAACGGTGGCAGCGGTGGTTCCACGGGTGGGTGGGATGAGGCCGGTCTCAATACTCATGGCTAATGCCACTGCTTCGATACCGCCAGCAGCGCCAAGCGCGTGCCCGGTGACGCCCTTCGTCGAGGTGACGATTGGGCCCGGGGCTCCAAAGACCTTGTTCATCGCTTCGGTCTCGGCAGCGTCATTGAGGCCCGTCGAAGTGCCGTGAGCGTTGATGTGTCGCACATCCGCAGCGCCAATTCCCGCGTCCATCAGGGCCAGCTCCATGCAACGAACCGCACCGGCTCCACCGGGCGATGGTGCGGTGATGTGATGGGCATCTGCGGTGTTGGCCGACCCGAGAAACTCGGCGTAGATATGGGCGCCGCGAGCAAGTGCGTGTTGGAGTTCTTCTAAAATCAAGATGCCGGCCGCTTCAGCAATGACAAATCCGTCGCGATCTGCCGAAAACGGACGAGACCAACCGCTTTTGCTGAGCGCCGTCATGTTGCCGAACCCGGCAACCGCAGTTGGCGTGATGCTGGACTCGGTTCCGCCAGCAACCATCACATCGGCTAGGCCAATCTGAATGAGTCGGGCGGCATTGCCCAGCGCATGGGTGCCCG
>JANMEI010000450.1:0-4778 GCA_031376865.1 Acidimicrobiia bacterium
GTTTTGAACAGGGTTGATTGGGCCCCGATTGTCATGTTCGCCGTCATTTTTGTCTGGACACCGCCCCATTTTTGGGCGTTGGCCGTCAAGTACAAAGATGATTACGGCAAGGCCGGCGTACCGATGCTTCCGTCGGTTGCCAGTTTCAAAACCACGGCCACCCGCATCATTGCGTACACGGTTGCCCTGTGGGCTCTCTCGATGCTGGTGTGGCCGGTGGCCGACCTGTCCTGGTTCTACGGCTCGATTGCGGGGGTACTTGGGGCAATGTTCCTTGCGGCGGCCGTGAAGTTGTACCAAACCGGTACCAGTGGAGCCACATCGGCGGCCATCACCAAAGACGCCATGAAGCTGTTCGTGTTCTCCAACATCTATATCTCGGTGTTGTTCATCGCCATGGGCGTCGACCGACTTCTCTGACAGTGAAGGGGGATCGCGGCCGATGAAACACAGAAATCGCTCGGGTGCGAACCGGCGCACTAGCATCGCCAGCGCAGTTTTGTATTGCCTGCCCGTTTCCGTAGCGTGCAGTTTCATCTCGACTTCTCGCCCAGTGACTCGCCCGAGGACCAACGCATGACCCTCACCGCTCCAACGTCTACCAGTCCGGCCATCGACGCCGCCGTGTTCGGCACGTCCGTTGATCCGTTCGATGCTGTCCTCGCCGATGATTGGGTGGCCTCGGTCGACGCCGGTCGCACCGGCCAATTGCATCTCGGCTTGCTGAGCGCCGTGATTGCTGCCGCAGCAGGGCTTGGTGTCGTCGTTCACGGCGCCCTCGCTGGCTGGTGGGACATTACCGCCACCGATCGATTTGGGCTCGATTCCTTGTTTGCCCTTCACCAAAACCTATGGGCCGTGTCGATCGCCATGCCGTTATGGATTGCGGTTGCGTCGATGGTGGTGCCCCGTCAGATCGGGGCAACTCGCAGTGCGTTCCCGCGACTTGGCAACCTTGCCTTGTGGGGCTGGCTGGTGGGCACCGCGCTGTTGATTACCGCGTCGTTTGTGACCGATGGTCCGCAAACCATTCACGTGCTGGACCCAGCAGCAGCCACCGCAACAGCTGGCCAAGCGCCTCGAGCAACTGACCTCGCGTTGGCTGCCATCATGCTGATCACGTTGGCCACGCTTGCTGGTGCTATCAATCTCGTGGCAACGATCCTTACCGAGCGAGCGCCGGGCACCAAGCTCAGTACCCTCCGCCCATTCTCGTGGGCCGTGTTGGTCACGATGGGTATGGCTGTCGTCACCACCCCGGTGTTCCTGGCCGGAACATTCTTGCTGTATCTCGATCAGCACTTTGGTGGCCAACTGTTCGCCTCAGGCGTCGGCGCCCAACGACTGTGGGTTCATGCGATCTGGTTGATGGGCCGCCCCGAGTCAATCCTTCTGGCCATTCCTGCTGTTGGTGCTGTCGCCGATGTCATCGTGCATCGAACTGGAAAAACCTTGATTGGTGGCGGTGCAGCCAACGGTCTGATCAGTGCAGCAGCGGCGACTTCGTTGCTGACCTGGGCCGGTCGTGAGTTGATCGCATCATCGGCCACGCCGCCGTATGCGCGCTGGTGGAACGCAGTCATTTTGATTCCCCTCTTCCTGTTGCTGCTCGTTCTTGCTGGCAGCGCACGCGGTGGCATCAAACCTGACGTGTCACTCCTGGGTGCACTGGGAATTGTCGTGACCATCGTTGCGGGCCTGGCGCTCACAATTGCGGTCGTGGCCTCATCGAATTCCGACATCAAGACTCCGGAGTTCTCACAGCTTGGCCTGTCCAACTTGCTTGTCTTCGGGTTGGTGTTGCTCGGGGCATTCACCATGGTGATCGAACATGCGGGGTCCGTGTACGGCCGGTCGTTGCCGAAACCGGTCAGCACGTTGATTCTGCTTGCCGTACTCGGCGGCGTGTTGGTCTCAGGTGCTGCGCTTGGCGCTGGAGTCTTTAGTAAGTCAACGGATCCCCACGGTGCCGGTGCCATCGGCAAGGCCCTCATTGCAGGTGGCGCAGCATTGTTGATTCTCAGTCTGGCCAGTTTCGCCAAACCGGGCCTGTCGCGTTCAGCTCAAGAAGGGGGCCACTGATGGCCGCTGCATCTCAGCCCACCGTTACTGCGCGCCCCAAGTCGGGTAACAGCTCACAAATGGGGGCCCTGCTTGGCGGTGCTGCAGCAATCATGTTTGTTGCCACCCTGGCTGGCGCTTACTTCTCGGTCCGGAACTGGATCGGTGTTGGTGGCGATGACGGCTTCATTCCGAACGGGTTGAAGTTCGACAACTACGCCGGTTTCATGACCATGACGTCTGCTCTTGCCGCCTCGCTGGCTGCTGAGTGGGCGTTGATGTCGGCACGGCTCAACCAGCGTCGATGGGCATCTGCAGGATTCGGATTGTCAGCCGTCTTTCTGCTTGCAGCCATGAACATCGTCTGGTTTATCGGTCAGCGCAGTGGTCTGGTTGCCAGTGAAACGCCCTACGCGATCTTGTTTTACGCTCTTCTCGCTTCGATCCTGTTGTTGTTAGCAATCGGTGTTGTGGCTGCGATCGTGACCTTGATTCGTGTCCTCGGTGGTCATGTCGGCGGTGCCGAACTGCTCCACGGTCGTGCAGGTAACTGGTTGATCCACCTGGCAACGTTGGCTGCCACGGTCGGGTTCTTTTTGATTTACACCTACAGGTAGGGGCGCTGCGACGTGTTTTCCACTTCAACAAAAACTTTTGGCGCTCTGACCGTCTTCACCAGCATCCTGGCCATGTTGGTTGCCACCATTCAGCCCGACCGGGCGGCCGTCACGATCTTGATGGTTGCTGCGCTGTGCTTTGGTTTGGTCACCGCTGCCGGTCGGAACGCCACCGGTCACAACGACCGTGCCGGTGTTGGGGGCGCGTCAACCACTGCCAACCGCGCTCCACGCAATTCCTACGCCCCTGCGCTCGCTGCTATCGGTGGTGGCGTGATGGTGTTGGGCGCTGCACTTGGTGCACCCGCCTACATTGCGGGTGCGCTTGCCCTGCTTGTCGCCGGCGGATTGTGGCTGTCCGATACGTGGCGTGAACACCCACTGTCGACGCCGAAGTTGTCGGCGCAGGTCAGTCGTTCGTTCTCGCTGCCTATCGTGATGCCGTTGCTCTCGCTGGTGCTGATTGCGTTCATTGCGATTTCGTTCTCGCTGGTCTTTTTCTCGTTCCCTGAAAGCCAGTCCTACATCGTCGCCAGCGTGATCGCAGTGCTGATTTTTGGTGGCGGATTCATCTTGGCGTTCTTGCCGGCGAAGGCCGGTCGTGCCAAGTTCTTGTCGCTGGCAGCTTTGTTGTTGGTGACGATTGCTGCTCTCGGAGTTGTTGGTTATGTCCGTGGCGAACCGGAGCACGGTGAACACGAAGGCACCCACTCCGAGAAATCGGAGAAGTCCGAAACGAAAACCGAAGCAACTCCTGAAGCAAAACCCGAAACCTCAGCTGAGGGCTGATCGGTCCCGTTTGGGGTAATCGGTCACGCATGTTGACATGAAGCTGAACAAGACGGCCCTGCTGGTCTCGGTGATCCTCACCGGGGCCATTGTCTTTGGTGGGGCACTTGTCGCGAGTCGGTCTGAACAGAACTTCGTTGGTACCCCCGAGAGCGTTCCCCGTTTCGCGCTGCCCGATCTTCGGACCAACAAAACCATTCGGTTAGCCGACTACGCCGGACAGCCGCTCGTGATCAACCTGTTTGATTACAACTGCGTGGCCTGCGTTCGAGAACTGCCGATGATGTCGCGTGTCGCGTCGGCGTCGCCCAAGGTGGCATTTCTTGGCATCCATCTCATGTTGGACAGAGAGCGTGCCCGCAAGTTTGTGATCGATCGCGGGGTGTCGTTTCCGGTGGCCTACGACGAGACGGGGGCGCTTGCCCCGTCCGCAGCCGGCTTGCCTACCACGGTCTTTCTGGATGCAACGGGCGTAGAAGTAGATCGCGTGACCGGTGCTATCTCTGAAGATGACCTACGGGATCGGCTGGAGCGACTCGCTCCCGGCATTTCATGACATACTGCTTCTTCTACGTTTTGCGTCTTTACCTCAATTGAGGAAGGCTTTCTCTGTGTCAACTGAACGAACTTTGTTTGCGCGCTGTAAGACCCGGTCGGTGGGTGCTTTTGTCGTGCTGCCGCTGTTGCTCGGAGCGTGCGCGACCGACGCTCCCCAAGACGGTTTCAGTCGGGGCGGACCGGAAGGCCCCATCCCGCGGGCTATCAATAGGGTGGCCCACCCGGCGTTCATACTTGCCTACCTGGTCGTGATGCCATTTGTGTACGCGCTCACGCTGTACGCCATGGCCAAATTCCGCCGCAAGGACGATGACCACATTCCGGCGCAAAACCACGGCAACAAGATTGTCGAAATTGCTTCGGTCGGGGTGGCCAGCGCCATGTTGATCGGGTTGGGAATCCCTGCGACAGCGACATACTTCGATGTCACTGAACAAAAGAATGACTGTATGCAGATCAGTGTGATTGGTCATCAATGGTGGTGGGAGTATCGCTACCCGAAGACCGGCACCAAGCTCGAAACTTCGTACCCTCGGCCCGATGCCAACGGCAAAGGTGGCATCCTCGACCCTACCGATGCTGAGGATGCCAAAACTGAGGGCCGCCCTCAGAAGAAAATCTTTGGCATTCCTCGAGAAGTTGATGCCAATGGCAAGGCAGTTCCAACAGTGGTGACTGCGGGCGAACTGCACATTCCTGAAGGGTGCAACGTCCGGCTGAACATCACCTCGATGGACGTGATGCATAACTACT
>JANMEI010000457.1:0-1528 GCA_031376865.1 Acidimicrobiia bacterium
GATTTGGAAGAGGAGCTCGGCTGATTTTTGGTCGAGGTGGACGTAGCCGAGTTCGTCGATGGCGAGGAGGTCGTAGCGGCCGTATTTTTGGACGACGCGTCCGAGGTGGTTGTCGTCTTTTGCTTCGCAGAGTTCGTTGGCGTGTTGGGCGCAGGTTGTGTATCTGGTTCGTTTGCCGTTCTCGGCGGCGGCGAGGCAGGTGGCGATGAGGAGGTGACTTTTGCCGGTGCCTGAGTTGCCGAGTAGGACGACGGGTTCGGATTTTTCGATGAATGTTCCTGCGTGTAGCAGTGCGATGGTTTGTGGGCTGATGTTTGGGTTCGCGGTGATGTCGAAAGCGTCGAACGTTTTGATGCGTGGGAGTTTTGCTTCGAGGACTCGGCGTTGGCGTCGTCGTTCGTGGCGGATATCGATTTCGATGTTGAGTGCGTGGGTAAGGAATGCCGGGTAGGTGAGTCGTTGTTTGATTGCATGTGCACATATTGTGTCGAGTTCTGGTGCGAGGCCGGTGAGGTTCAGATCGCGGCACGCATCAAACGCTGCAGTGGTAGTCGTTGGTGTTTTGGTCATGGTTGGTTCTTTCTGTTGAGGAGATTGTCGTAATCGGCGAGCGTTGGTGGGCGTTCCATCGAGGTTGTTGGTGCCGGTTCGTGTTCGATTGATCGTCGTGCTTCGATCGCGATCAGGCCCGGGTCGATCGAGCCGATAGCGAGACCGGCACGGATCCCAGCGACGATTTCGTCGGTGGTGTGGGTGCGGTGAAGGAGCAGGAGTTCGCAGAGGAGCCTTGTGCCGTCACGATCACCTTTCATGCGGCGGGCGGTATCCCAAAATTGTTGGTGTTCGGCCCGGAAACGGCCGCTCGTGCGGGCTTGGGCGAGTGCGGTTGAACCGGGAAAACCTCCGGGTCGTTTCCGTAACACTTCGAGGTAATGATCAAGTTCGAGAACTTCTGTTTTGCGGTGCAGGGCCCGTTCATGGTTGGCGACCCGTTTCCCGTCGGGCCCAATGATTGTGACGGTTTCGGCACCCAACTCGACGTTGAGTCGCCGGTCAACGTATCGGGCAGGCACAGAGTAGAAACAGTTCCGGACACAGACCCGTGCTTTGGTATCGACTCGGACACTGAGCCGGGTAACCGCGTTGAAAGGCTCTGTTGGGAGTGCCCAGAGGGCGCCTTGTTCGAAGACCCAAAGGCCGTGGACGGATTCTCCTGCTGACCGTTGCCCGGTGTTGCGGCCAACAACAAACCGGGCGTCATCAGCGAGGTCACAGGTTGATATGTGAACGTTCAACTCGTGGAGTGTGTCAAAGACAGGCACCGGGACAAGATGGTTGCGTCGGAACTTTCCGATATCGCCCTCGGTTCCGCCTTTCTCGTGAGCTCCTTTAATCCCGGGTTCGCAGAAGAACGATCCGAACCCGTAGTGGGAACGTAAAGCGATGAACCGTTCGTTCTCGATCGGGCGTGTTGAATAGTTTGTGTGAGGGGTCAGGATTGTCCTGAAAGGACGTGTACGTATGAAAC
>JANMEI010000478.1:0-1452 GCA_031376865.1 Acidimicrobiia bacterium
TCATCAACGAGGCAAAGGTTTGGGTGTCGTTCAAGTACTCCATCGAGGTCGAGCTCCTCGACCAGGGTGTCACGGTAGCCAACTTGACGCCGGGGAAGCACGTCAAGATCGTGGAGTTGCTGTGCTGTAGAGACACGTCCGTGTGTCTCCACCAGTCCAACCAAGACATCAGCACCTCGCTCCCGGCGCCGCACACCTTCATTGAGCATCGCGTACGTTTTCCCGACACCGGGTGCGGCCCCGAGATAGATGCGAAACATGCCCCGAGTCACGAACTGATCCTGTCAGCCCAGGGCATCAAGAGCCAGATTTGCTTTCACTACCGATACGCCCTCGTCGCCCAAAATACCGAACGATCGTTTTGCTGTGGAAGCTTCTATGATTCCCAGAACCATTGATGCTGGAACCGCACGGGATTGAGCAACGCGGGCGACTTGAAGTCTGGCGTTAGCGACCGATATGTGCGGGTCGAGCCCTGAAGCTGATGCAGTGACGGCATCCACCGGGACCAGCGCTGTTGTGCTCAAAGCGTTTTCTGCTCGGTACTTCACGGTTCGTTGCTCGATCACGCTCAACAAGTCTGCGTTGGTCGGCCCGAGATTGGATCCCGAACTGGATTGTGAATCAAATCCGTCTCCTGCTGCGGATGGACGGGGATGAAAGTAGTTAGGGCCCGTGAACGGCTGCCCGATCAACGACGAACCAACAATCGCCCCGTTCCTGCGGAGCAACGATCCCTGAGCGTTCTCGCGAAACCCAATCCACCCAATCGTGGTGACCAAGGCTGGGTACATCACGCCACACGCCAACGTGGCGCAAATCAGTATGACGAGCGCCGGACGAATCTGGCGAAGAAATGCGCGCATATCACTTCACTCCTAACGTGGTGAGAACTAAATCGATGGCTTTGATAGCGACAAAAGGAAGGACGAGGCCGCCCGCACCATAAACAAGCAGGTTTCTGCGAAGCACTGAGGCGGCGGCTTCGGGACGAAATTTCACACCTCTCAGCGCGAGTGGAACAAGCGCAACAATGATCAACGCGTTAAAGATCACTGCACTGAGAATCGCAGAGCGTGGACTACCGAGCCTTGTGACATTCAACTGATCAAGCGCAGGGATCGATGTTGCGAACATTGCTGGAATGATGGCAAAGTACTTCGCCACGTCATTTGATATCGAAAAGGTAGTGAGTGCTCCTCGGGTCATCAACAGCTGTTTGCCAACCTCGACGATCTCGATGAGTTTGGTTGGGTTGGAGTCAAGGTCAACCATATTTCCAGCTTCTTTGGCGGCTTGTGTCCCAGTATTCATCGCAACGCCGACATCGGCCTGGGCAAGTGCAGGGGCATCGTTGGTGCCGTCACCTGTCATTGCCACGAGGTTCCAGCCGGCTTGCTCTCGCTTAAAGAGCGCCAACTTGTCTTCCGTGGTTGATTCGGCAAGCAAATC
>JANMEI010000561.1:0-4601 GCA_031376865.1 Acidimicrobiia bacterium
CAACGGTTGTTTTGGCCCGTTGCAACCGAGTACTGAGCGCCTTGTTCTCTGTGCTGCCCGCCTTCAGCTCTGCGACAAGTGTGTGCAGTGCAGGGTGGGCTCGTCGATAGAACAAATTGTATGCATCGGTACGTTTGCCGGCGGCAAGTTCGACACGCATCTTGCACAAATCAGGTACCAGGAAGATGTAGCGGGCTTCAGCTGCAGGTATCGGCTCGGTGGCGGCCGACTTGCGAGTGAGGAGAAACACCGCCGTCGCCGATGCCAACAGTGATGCGACAACGAGCAGCCGAGTGAATGTACGAGGATGAGTGACGGGCATGTTCGGTTAGCGAATCATCACGGTTGATTCGACGTTTTCGACGTCGAAGTCGGTTACATAGATCTTGGTCTCAACCCGCCACAACCCTGCATAAGGGAAGTCTACGGCCAACGCTTGCTGGTGGCCTCGACCTGCTGCGATTGTGCTGACGTCGAGCACGGTCCCGGTGGCAACATGAGTGAAGACGAACGCAGCATCAACGATGGGTGTTGTTCTTCCGTTCTTATCAAACGTGTACAGATGAATCACGTTTTTGCCCTGTTGGGCTGGGCTGATCGTGATCTCGGTGTTGGTGCTGGTCGTAGCCACCCGAAGCGAGATCGGGCGCACCAGAGCAGCTTTCGCCGGCACAGTCGAGCTGAGCCAACTACTGACTGACAGCACGGCAATTCCTAGGGCCACCTCAAACACCACGCTGCGGCGGATGGATCGCTCAACGTCTTGGTTGATGCGACGTCGATGCCACGCACCTAACCCAATCATCACAAGTATCAGCGCAAGTTTGCTCATCAACAGGCGTCCGTAATGAGTTGACTTCAACGCGTCGACCGAGCCAACCTGACGCCAGGTGTTGAACATGCCCGATACCAACAATGACCCAACGCTGATCTGCGCCAACGTTGACCAGCGACGCAAAACCGGCCGAGTGATCCGTTTGGCTGTCAGCCCACCTGCTAACAAGACCAGCCCGCCAATCCAGGTTGACGCCGCCAAAATGTGCACAGCTACTACGAGAACCGCAACCACCACGAGATCGCCCGCAGCACCATGTCCGCCAGCGGCCAGCAAGACCGACACCAACACCGCGGCCACCACCAACTCCACCCGTTGCGGAACCGACACAACATCCGATGCAGCGGCTCCGTCAGCTGAATCAGCAGAGTGAGATAAATCAGCAGAGTGAGATGGATCGGCAGAGTGAGATGAATCCGCAGAGTGAGATGAATCCGCAGCGATATGCGTTGATCGATTCAGCGCGCTGGCCAAGAATGCCGCCACGACTGCTGCACCAACGAGCGCTCGGACGGTGATCCGTCCAAGCGAACCGGTGGCCAGACTGACATCGGTGACGGCGGACAGCGACCGACCCTCAACGTACGGGCCATCAAGAAACAGGTTGGCTACGCCGCTCACCAAAGCCACGATGCGCGCCACGTTGATCCACCGGCCAACACCGATGGGCAGCCCTGCCAGGCGCCACGCCGATGCACCAACGAGCAGTCCGGCTGCGGCAAATAGACCAAAGCGTGACAAGCGGAGCAACGACTGCACCAAGCGGTTCACCGAAGATGCGGCAAGCGTGCTTTCACCGATGCCGTTCAAAAGTTGTTGATCGTTACCTTCGTCAACTTGGCCAACTTGAAATGTGTAGGACCCACTGATCGGATGTCCGTCAGCAGAAACCGCCTGCCACACCACCACATACGCACCGTCGGGCAGCGAAGTGACGTCGGTGCTCATGATTCGCCCGGTGGCATCGGCCCTGCCGACGTCGAAGCGTTTTTGCTGAGCGTTCAGAACTCGAATGCCACCGCTGGCGGGTGTGATGTTTTCGCTGAACGTGATCGATACCTGTTGGGGTGGCGCGTCCAACTTCGCCCCCTGCTGCGGATTGGTCGATTCCAGTTGGGCATGCGCCGACGATGAGCCAGCCACTGCAACTGTCAGCCCGCATGCGAGAAGAACGACCAGCAAGATCGCTCTCAATCTTGGACGGGTCATCTGGGGGCAGCCGCAACACCAAAAGCACTCATACCGGATCGAAGCGTAGTGAACTCATCGCGGTTGGCGAGTCGGGCGACGGCGGCGGCGACCATCGCTCCAGCCAAATCCAACAGGTGATGGGATTCGATTCCAGAAGTGGTGGTGCCGGCGAGCACGTCATTGAGTGCGGTAACCACCAACAGCACTGCCACTACGGATCCGACCATGGCGATGCCGGTCGCGTGGCGTGGGCGCCAAGCAGCCAACAAAAACCCCAACCCGAGCGCGAATTCGAATCCACCGAGCTCGCGAGGTAAATGTCCGGCGCCGATGGCATCTGGGGTATGCAACATGTTGCTCAACGCAGCGACGATGAGACCACACGAGATGATTGCGAGTGCCACTCGGAGCATCGGGAGCGGCGACAGGCGCCGTCGGTTGGAACTCTCGATGTTTAACGCAGCAAGTTGCAGCGAAATGGAGCGAGAAATGTCTGGCACCTGCTCAGACGAAGTGAGGCGCGTGGACCGGGCCACTTCGTATAACTGAAGTTGCCACGTTCGGCAGCTCGTGCAGCCGGTGACGTGATCGTCGACGCTCACCGATTCTGCACTCCACTCGCCGTCAAGACGAGCGGAGAGCTCTTCGCGTGCTGATACACATGCCGAGACCTGATAACCCCTGACCTGAAAATCATTGCCCATATCGGTTGAGTCGTCATGGCATGCAGCGAAGTTCTCGTGCAAAGCAATTTGTATTTCACACCCGAGAAAGTTCGTGATCGCCCAGTTTGGGGCCTACATTGGGGATATGGATGAGGTGACGCGGTGGGCGCTGGTAGCGCGCGATGCCCTGGATCGGGCGGGTTCCGCTGCCGGTCGAAGCGACCACGATGATGCTATTGCTCGCTTCGTTGCGTTGACCCAGGCAGACGTGTGGCGATTTGTGGCGAAGTTAACTGATGCGTCTCGCGCCGATGACCTTACTCAAGAAACGTATCTGCGGGCGTGGAAAGGCCTTCGCAATTATCGAGGCGAATCATCTGCTCGAACTTGGCTGCTCGGAGTGGCCAACAACGTCGTTGCGGATCATGTTCGCACTTCGGCGCGTCGAACTGGGCTTCTTGGGCGGTGGGGAATGCGCGACGTTTCGCATCTTGACGTTGCTCATGATCGACTCAGCCCGGCGAACCGCAGTGACGACCAGCCTGGTGCAAACGGTGTGCAAGATTTGGTGGCAAACCTTCCCGACGATGTCCGCATTCCGTTTGTGTTGACCCAGGTCATCGGGGCGAGTTACGCCGAAGCTGCCGAGGTATGCGGCTGCCCAGTTGGTACTGTCCGCTCTCGCGTGTTTCGAGCACGAGAACTGCTGATCGCTGCCTTGGCAGCAAGCGAGGCAGTGTGAGGGGTGTCACCACAGGCTCCAGGATTGGCGCGATTGTTTGTGTGCTGATGATGGTGTTTGCCCCTGCGGCTTCAGCACACAGCGCGTCGGGTTCGCCCTCGTCGAACTACCGAACCGTGATCGATTCCACCACCCCATCCTCGACCGGCTTTGCCATCAAGGTGATCGAAGAAGGAAGTCGATTGCAGGTGACCTGGTTGAGTGGTGAACCGGTCATCATTCCGGGCTACCAAGACGAGCCGTATTTACAAGTTGGTCCCGATGGCGTTCAGGAAAATGTCCGGTCGGCTGCCACCTACGTCAACCGTGATCGAATGGGAACCACCGAGTTGCCTGCAGAAGTCGATGAAGATGCCGCGCCGAAGTGGCGCCGTGTGTCATCGCAACCGGTTGCCCGGTTTCATGATCATCGTGCCCACTGGATGCTGGCCGACCCACCCGAGATCGTGACGAAGAATCCCAACCAGCAACAGCAGGTGCAGGAGTTTGAAATCAAACTTCGTCAGGGTGCCGCCACCAGCACGGTTGTCGGCCGAGTTCTGTGGGTCCCGGGCCCATCGCCGATCGCCAAGTTTGTCGCCGCTGGTGTGCTGGCGGTGCTGATCGTGTTAGCTGCAGCATGGGCGGGAGTCAAGCCAATTCGCCGCAAAGTTGTAAAACCGCTGATTATCGGTGCACTGATTGCTTTGATCGTTGTTGATGTTACCCACCTCGTCGGAATCGTCGGAGGGGTCCAGGGCGGGTCCATGATCGGGCGGTTGGCGAGTGTTGGCTACGCCTCGATGGCAGCGTGGGTAATGGCGCTGATTTCCGTCGTGCTGTGGATCCGCGGCCGTGAAGACGCGTTGTACCTGGCCACGTTCGCAGCGGGGTTGATGACCCTCGTCGGTGGCGTCGCCGACTTGTCGATCCTCAGCAAATCGTCCATCGTGTTCGCCTGGCCCGATGAACTTGCCCGATGGTCCGTGGCGCTCACGCTCGGCCTCGGCGTCGGAATCGTGATTGCGGCGGTGCTGCTCACGAAGCCAGCACGGCCGATGGATCGCGATGTCCCGTCAATCGTGGTTGTCGACTAACTCGTCTTCGTCTCCCAACAGCTCACCTTCACCGATCACCAACATCCCGTCGATCGCTGTCGGGTCTTCTGGTTCGGGCAGGATCAGTTGCT
>JANMEI010000566.1:0-2156 GCA_031376865.1 Acidimicrobiia bacterium
ACGCCGTGCGTTTCACTGCTCAATGTACCCAGCGCGCATACGTTCATCCGGCCACGCACCAAGCTGGCAAAGACAATCCTGCCTGCCCACCGATGGGTGCTCGGTTCCGGTTGAAATCGTCGTTCGATACAACGGCGTTCACCGGGCAGACCCGCATCATCTTGGAAGGCTTGAAGATCCACGGCATGCTGGTGGCCGACAACGGGTCCAATTGGTTCATCACCGGGTCATCAGATGCTCGGTGGAACGTCGAAGACCTAGAACAGCTGAAACGAGTGCCCGGCGGCGCGTTCGAAGTAGTCGACACCGGCCCGTTGAGGAAGTAACTGACTGGGTAGCGGTTCACCGCTACAGTCGGGTGTCATGAGCACGGCTGGGATGCAGACGCAGGAACAGTTGCGTCACGCTGTTGGTTCACTTCGGTCATCACTTGACACCGTGCACTTCCCGCTCGACGCTGCCGGCGCCGAGCACGCACGGTCTGACGTGGTCGCCATTGGACAGCAACTAGATGACTATGTCATTCCTCGGTTGAACAATTTGGATGCGCCTGCGCTGGTGGTAGTCGGTGGTTCGACTGGCTCTGGGAAATCGTTGTTGGTGAGCAGCATTGTTGGCAAGGTGGTGTCAGCCTCTGGGGTGATTCGGCCGACGACGCGTTCCCCGGTGTTAGTGCATCACGCTGAGGATGCGGCATGGTTCGATGAGCAACGCATCCTGCCCGGCCTGGCGCGGGTAAGGGATCATCGTATTGGTACAGATGGGTCTGCGGATGACCCTCGGCGCGAGTTGCGCCTGGTGAGCTCTGACGCTTTGCCCGCTGGTATAGCACTGCTCGACGCGCCCGATATCGATTCGATCGATGCGGTCAATCGCGAGTTGGCGGCGCAATTGTTAGCTGCGGCCGATGTGTGGGTGTTTGTCACCACCGCCGCCCGCTACGCCGACGCGGTGCCCTGGTCATTCCTGGCAACGGCGCGTGAGCGTGGCGCCCCGCTGATCTTGGTACTCAACCGTGTGCCGGTAGGTGCCACCGAAGAATTACGCACAGACCTTGCTCGGTTGCTTGCCCAAAACGGCCTGGCCGATACGCCCATCTTCACCATCGAGGAGCAACCCTTAGGTAGCGGTGAACTGCTCGGCCAACGATCAGGCGAAGTCAAAAACTGGCTGCGTGAACTAGGTGAAGATCACGACCGACGGGCTGACACGGTGCGTCGTTCCCTGAAGGGCGTCTTCAACGACATCGAGCGTCGAGTCGAAACAATCGCGATTGCTGCCGATGCGCAAGCAACGTTGGCCTCCGGACTTCGTCAGCATGCAGACGATCACTACGCTCATGCGCTTGGGGTCGTCGAGCACGAAGTACAAGACGGCACCATCATTCGAGGTGAGGTGTTGAACCGTTGGGAAGAGTTCATCGGAACAGGTGAACTGTTGCGTCAGTTGCGCACGGGTATTGGACGTTTGCGATCCAAACTCTCGGGCGCGCTAACCGGTCGTCCGGTCACCCAAAAACAGCTCAACGAAGCAGTCGAAAACGTGCTTGAACGACTGGTGATCAGTCAGGCCGATGAGGCAGCCTCGAAGACGCTCGACTCGTGGAAAGCCAGCTCGCTGGGCGAAGCATTCCGCGAGTCCACTCCCGCCACACTTGGGCGATCCTCGGCGGGACTGCCAAGCAAAACGGCGTCAGAGCTCCGAAGTTGGCAGGGCAGCCTGATCGACATGGTGCGCGACAAAGGCGCCAGTCGTCGTATGACCGCCCGTGTTGCATCGCTTGGGGTCAACGGCGTGTCGGCGGTTTTGATGATGTTGGTGTTCTCCCACACCGGTGGACTCACCGGTGGAGAAGTTGCCATTGCAGGCGGCGCCTCGGCCGTTGGTCATGCGATGCTTGAGGCGCTGCTGGGGGACGACAACCTTCGACGCCTAGCCGTCAGCGCGCGTACCGATTTGTTGGCGCGGGTCAGGTCTCTGTACAACGACGAGCAGGCCCGATTCGGGGATCTGTTGAACGATACCGGCATTCCTGAAACTGGCGGCGATGACCTTCGCCAGCTCTCCAAGTCGATTTCACAGAAGCTGCATTGATCATGACGAAAGAACTTCACGACTCCGTAGGGGCATCCGAACAAAAGTACGCTGATCGTTTG
>JANMEI010000615.1:0-2204 GCA_031376865.1 Acidimicrobiia bacterium
TGCGGGACTGTCGCTCTGGGCGGAGCGGTACTCGGTACTGAAGTCCAACAAGGCTTCGCTCTTCGTTGCCCCAAGCAGCGCGCGTGGAACCTACGAATCGTTGACCCATCGCACCGATGTGATCGTTACCGGATCATTTGCACTGCCGCAGACCACACGCGTGCGGCACCGATGCAATTGATCGCCTATACGACCCAGGTTGATGCAGTTGCAGAAAGTCTTGGGTTGATGTGGACCAATGAAGGCGCAAACGTTGTCCTGCTCGAACCATTTGATGCAGTTGTTGCCGTCACGAAGTCTTACTTGCCTCGGAGGTTGCGGGCTTTTTCGGTAGCTCGTTTCAGGGCTGATGATTTGACGTATACCGGTGAGCCGCCAGATCGCCGCCCTGACTCAAGCTCAGGGTGAATCAGATTTTGCTTCCAGGTGGGCGAGGCGGCGAAGTACCTCACTGCTTGACGCCCTACCGAGAACACGAGCGCCCGGTTTCCGACTGCGCCAACTCCGGCACCGAACCCCAACGGAAGCAGTGATCCCAGCTTGACCGCTGCCTCTTGGCGCACGAGCCGCTCCAGCACCTTTGCGCCCACCTTCGAGCCGATCATGTTGTTCATGTTGCCCAGCGGTCCCGCACCATCGCTACGGCCCAAAGCCTGCTGTCCCAATTGCTTCTTCAGCTCGCCCGCTTTACGTTCGCCTTCGGTGAGGTTCTCACCCGAGCCCGACAGCACTGCGTAGACATGGCGGCGTCGAACATCAGGATCGGACAGGTCAACGCCGTAGGCCAGACCCACCGCCAACACCATGCTGGCCAGACGACCAAACGACACACCGATATCTGCGGCTCCGGCAGCCACCGATGCAGACGTACCGATTCCAGGTGCCGCGGCCATCGCCCCCGCAACCGCTCCCGCCGTGGCCAGTTCTTTCGCTACCCGTCGAATAATGGCCGCAGACACTTTGTCGGCTGTTGCGTGGGGATTGGCTGACAACGCGCGCTCGTACAACAGCTCGCTATCGGAGAACCGCCGCACGGCCACATGATCGATTGCAGTAAGGGCGACTTTACCGACCTGGCCGGCAGCAACGGAGAGCGGGTTTGGCAACGGGTGTCCTTTATGGGAAGCAGTCCTCAGTGAGGTGTGCGGGTCTGAGCTGTACGTAACCTGTCTATCGTGACCCAACCATGTGCACGGTAGCGACATTCCACAGAGTAAAACCTATGGGTGCCAAAAGACCTACATGAATGGGTGTCCTTCGAAGACCCAACCGAGCAACGAAGCTGGCAATTCGATGTCACCTTCCTTGCCAGCAACTACTCGTGCATCTTCGGAAACGGGTGCAAAGGGGTGCTGTCAGAAGACACCACCGAGTGGAACCAGGGTTGCTGCTCCTACGGCGCGCACCTCATTGACGAAGACGACAAAGCCAACTTGTTGAAGCATGCAAAACGGCTGACCGCCGAGCAATGGCAACACAAACCCTCGTCGTCCAAAGCACCGCTCACGGAAGCAAACGATGACGGTATCGACGTCACCGTGCTGGTTGATGATGCCTGCATCTTTTTGAATCGTCCGGGTTTCGAAGGTGGAGCAGGATGCGCGCTCCATATCGGTGCGATGCAAGCCGGCGAACGTTTCCTCGACTGGAAACCCGAGGTGTGTTGGCAGGTGCCGCTGCGTCGTGAGGACTACACCGACGTGAACGGTTGGGTGACCACCACGGTGCGCGAATGGAAACGCCGCGATTGGGGCGATGGAGGGGCAGAGTTCCATTGGTGGTGCACCGAATCGAAGGATGCGTTCATTGGCAAGAAGGCGGTGTGGGAATCAATGGAAGACGAGATCACCGAAATGTCTTCTCCGTTTGCCTACGAGAAGCTCACCGATTACATGGTGGAGCGCCGCAAGTCCAAAGCGGTGCCGCTGCCGCACCCAGCAGTCCGCAAAAAGAAGAAGTAGTCGCTGCTCCGCAGGGGCAATGCAAAGGGAGTAGTCACTGCCCGATTTTTGTGCACCGCTGCACAAAAATCGGGCAGTCGGCGAGCTAGCCGTCTGCGATCGCAGAGTTACTGGCGGCGTTCGCGGGCGCGGTCGACCAGCGAGGTCAGGTCGCTCAGCGGTTCCTTGGAACTTCCAGCCTTTGGCTGGTTGATGACCTTGGCGACTGGTGCTGTTGGTGCTGCCGGCTTCGGTTTGCCGGAT
>JANMEI010000632.1:0-7677 GCA_031376865.1 Acidimicrobiia bacterium
GCAACAGCGAAGGGGCAATCACCTGGAACTACCCGCAAGGCGGTAACGGGGTGGTGTTCCGCTTTGGATGAGCCATCACATACAGCCAGTTCGGATCCCGCCTCAAATATAATATGCGTGCCGATGAAATGGGTTGGTCTGCGTGCTGACGTCGACCCGCTCACCGGTTCGGTGCTGAGCGACGATCGATTCTCTGGTGCATCACTAGCTGACCGTGCCGCCTTGGAGATTGCCCTGCGCGTTGCAGCGCACCGTGGGGCCACCGTTCACGTGGTTTGTTGTGGTCCGGTGGAAGCCGATCGCATGTTGCGCGATGCCCTTGCTGCCGGCGCATCACGTGCGACGCGCATCGACGCCCGGCTTTCGGCCGGCCAGCAACCCACCAGCGTTGCGGTAGCCGGAGCAATTGCTGAGGTAGTCAGCGGAGCAGCGTTGGTGGTGTGTGGTGATTGGAGCTTGGACCGAGGTTCGGCGACAGTCCCTCCTTTGCTGGCGATGATGCTGCAGGTTGATCAGGCGTGTGGGTTGGTCAAGGTAGTCATCGAGGCGCATCAACTCATTGTTGAACGTCGCCTTGATGGTGGGCGTCGAGAGGTGCTGCGTGTTGTTGGTCCGGCGGTTCTGTCGGTCGAAGGAAGCGTGGCTACCCTGCGGCGAGCCCCGCTGGCGGGCGTGCTGGCAGCCAAGACGGCAACCGTAGAGATTCGGCGGGTGTCGTTGCCCTGCACGATTCCGGGGGTTCGAGTTGAGCGAGTTGAAGCGCATCGCCCCACGCCACGTCATCTGTATACAGATGATTCGTCCGATCCCCGGTTGCGGGTCAGTTCTCTTCTGGGTGTTGGCGTGCAACGAACACCACCACTGCGACTCACGCTGGAGCCTGAGGCTGCTGCCGATGTGATCATCGAGCGTCTTGTGGCCTGGGGTCAGTTGCCAACGTGAGCTCTCTTGCATCGTCGGCGTGGCCGCAGGTTCGCGACGGCGTGACGCTGGTGGTTGCGGTGGGTTCCACGGAGCAGCACGGTCACCACCTACCCTTGTCGACGGACACGTTGATTGCCGAACAGCTTGCTGCGGTGCTGTGTGATCGGAACCCGAACTGCGTGTTGGGCCCCAGTATTTCCTATGGTGCGAGCGGTGAGCATCAAGGGTTTCCAGGGACCCTTTCCATTGGACACGCCGCACTTGAACTGTTGTTGATTGAGCTGGTCCGATCGGCGACACATACCTTTGGCAGCGTTGTGTTTGTCAACGGCCACGGCGGCAACGAGCCGACTCTGGGTAAGGTCAGTCGCCAAAGCCATCACGAAGGCCGTCGGGTGTTGAGCTGGAGCCCGTCGTTACCCGTCGGCGGTGATCATCATGCTGGGCATACCGAAACCAGCGTGATGTTGGCGATACACCCGGAGTTGGTTGGTGACGATTGGGCTACGGGACCATCATTGGATCCATCGACTATGCAACAGATGATTGACGGTGGAATGAAGACGGTATCGATGTCCGGGGTGCTTGGTGATCCAAGTGGAGCGACAGCGGAGGAGGGCCGATTGATACTCAGTATGTGGGTAGACAATCTGTGCCACGCTGTGTCTAGCTTTCAGGCGGCAGCTACTTCGTAGCGACGCTTACGGCGTAGTCGGTGTCTGAGCTTGTTTCTTTAACGCTGCCTGTTGCGCAAGTTCACGATCATGACGTTCAGCCGCTTTGACGGCATAGCCGAAGATGATGGCCGGGAGCAGCACAACTGAACCGATGGCAAACGTGACGATGATGACCTGAATGGCCCACGAGGTTGGCTTGGTCACCACCGTGTAACCAAAAGCTGCGCAGGCAATTGCGTACATGCCGTAGCCGGTCCGCTGCCCGAGTGACACCCACTTTGCAACTTTGGCGCGCTTGGCCAGTACGGGATCGGTAGGAGCGGTTGACGTTGTCATGGCGTACGGCTGATTCTGTTGCGCTGTACGGACCGCTCGTGCCAGAACGTGCTGCCGGGCATATCACCGGAGGTGATGTCGAGGAGTAGTTCATCTTGCGGGTCAAGCAATGGTTCCAGAATACCGCTCGTTGCCTGTTCGTATCGCTCTGGGTTGTTGGCACGATCGATCGTGAGATCGACGACCAGCGAGGTAGCCGATCGAGTGATGGTGGCATCGTCACGAGTCTCTATGTCGATTTCTTCGACAAGGTCATATGCCTCACCCAGGCGAATACCACTCTTGCGGACGGTTTGTGATGGTTTCTTTGCGTTGCGAAGAGTTTGTGGTTCCGACGTGAGTTCGTCGTTCCGACGGGTCGTCCCCTTGTAAACGATCCAACCAAGGCCGAGCGCAGCAAGGGCGTCACCGATGCTGAACACATCGTGAATGAAACCAGCCTTCACAGCCAGCACATCTGCAAAGAACGTCAATCGATCGCCGTCTCGCTCTGGTCGAGTTTGTACGGTGCTAGGGAAGTCTGACTGGATGGTGGCTAGCTCGGCACCAATCACCGAACTGACTCGATACGGCATTGCGCCGTTCAAGCCAATCACCAATGTGTTGAGCGTGAGGCCAACAAGTAGCAAACCGCTACTGAGCCGCTTCCGATTGAGCGCCGTAAAAGCAAGCGCGCAGATGTTTGCAATGAAGAACAACAGTCGACCCTGAGGAACTGCCGACCACCGGGTTAATGCGGTGAGTGTCAACCAGACAGCCGCGAGCGCGATGCCGACCGGCTTGATCGTGCCGAGCGACCTGAGCTTCCCACCGGCGACAACTCCGGCCACGAGCCCCACGGCAACTGCCAACAACGTGAGCCACATGTTGTCAGCCTATCGGAGTGGCTACACCGCTTCGGGGAGGAGGCGAGAGACGTTTTCGAAGCAGAAGTACAACGCTGGCAAGAACAGGAGGATGAAACCACCTCCGTAGATGGCCCAGCGTGTCGCCATACTTTTGCGTCGATGTGCGATCAACCAAGCGGCGATCCACAGAGCACCGCACACCATCGCCCATGCGAGCGTGTGAAGCCAGGCGGGAACGGTTCCGTTAAAGAAGGCCACCTTGTACGTTTTCGCTGACGAGCGTTCGCCGTCAAACCGGGGCTCTTCAATGACGCTTCCTGCTGGATCGGGCACCGATTGGTCTTCGACGGCAATCTCTGCCGCGGTCGTTGCCGGCTCGAGCGTGGTGTCGGGCGCAAGCGTGGTGTCGGGCGCAATCGTCGTTGCCTCGGCGATTGGCGCAACGACCGGAGCAACCGTTGAAGCAACCGTTGAAGCAAGGGCTTGCGTGGTAGCAACCGGTGCAGCGGTCACCGGAGGAATTGTGGCAGCCGGTTTAGGGGGAAGTTTGCCGTTCTTGGCATCGACCTGGCGTTGATACTCCTCGGAGAATGGATCTTGTTCAGCGGCGATCAACTCGGATTCCGATGCTGGTCCGTCAAGTTCGGCCCGGACGACGAGGCGCATCTTCGCGCTGTATTGCGGATCACAGGTGGTGAGCGTGAGGGTGTTACGGCCAGGCTCAGGAAGGAGCACTTCGTTTTGCGATGGCTTTACTTTCACCTTCGAATAGATGATGTAGCGGAACCACTGCGCTTCGCCATTAGCGTTTTTGCGCGCCACAAAGATGGGGTCGCCCTTTTGGGTTTCGTCGAGTCGGAAGCACGGTGCTCCGTAGGTGGTGCGGTGGCATGCGATTGCAGCGTTGCCCTCCTCTCCGGGAAAGGGAGTCGTTTTGTAGTGCCCGGGGCCCTTTTTCAATGCCTCGACCGATGTGCCCTGCACGATTGCTTTGTTGAGGCTGATCCTCGGGATCACGAGTTGCCCGATTGCTTCGCCGCTTCGCATCGAGACTTGTTTCTGGTTCTTTTTCGAGACCAATGCTTTACCGAATTTAGTGGTCGGTGGGGCGGTTGGAGCAGGAGGTGCCGTTGGGACTGCGGCCGATGTTGGTGCCACCGTTACGAGGGCAGCTGTGGTCGGGGCAGCTGTGGCTGGGGCAGTTGTGGCCGGAGCTGTGGTGACTGCAGTGCTTGGAGCAGGCAGCGTGGTGTCGGGCACCGCAACCGTAGGCACGGTCGATGAAGTCGATGCCACTGGTGCACCGGACAATAAATCGTCTGGCACTGCATCGAATCCGCCGTTGGCCAGGTCAGCTTTGAGGCTGCTTTGCGCGCGGGCAGTGTTAATGCCGGTACCCCACAATTGATACCCCACGAAGAGCAACAGGATGACGCCAGATGTGACCAACGTCCGCCCGAGCCCGGACACTGCCTTACGGAACATCCCACCAGTATCGACGCGATTGCCACCAAGGTTGAGCACGAGGAGAATGACCCGGGTGAACCCAAGTTCACCGTTTTGAAATTCACCTGGGAGTGTCAACGGCTGCATCTAAGTTGAGTCAGTGCCAAATCGTTCCCAGGGATTCCGTGACCTTCCCGTGGGAGCGCAGCGATACCTGATCGCGACCATGGTCAACATGATCGGAAACGGCATGTTGTTCGCTTTTCTGTTCATCTACCTCACTCGAGTCCGCAAGTTTTCGAGCGGTTGGTCGGGTGCCATCCTCACTAGCGGATCAATATGCGCGCTTCTCTTCACCTCGGTGGGTGGTTGGATCGTTGATCACTTTGGTGCGAAGCGGGCGTTGCTTGGGTCTGTCGGCGCATCAGTGTTCGTCTTCGGCCTGTACTCGTTCGTCACGTCGATTCCCCTCGGTTTCGCCGTAGCAATGGCCGCAGGCGTCACCCAAGGGTTGAACTCACCGGCACAAGCTTCGTTTGCGTCGGTGATCGTAGAACCGCAATTGAGGCCCGTCACCTCTTCGTGGATTCGGGTGGCACTGAACATCGGGGCAGGCATCGGAGCAACCGTTGCAGGCTTCCTCGTGAAGGTTGATCGGCCCGCCACGTTTACGGTGATGTTCTTTCTCAACGTAGCTACGTTCGTGGCCTACTTCTTCATCATTGCCACTGTTCATCCTGTCACTGCACATGAATGCTCCGAAAAGACCGGCGGATATGGCCCTGTCTTCGCCGATCGGGTGTACATGCGGCTGTTGCCACTTGACCTTGCTGCAGGCATCATGTTTGGCCTGGCGTTCATGGTGATGCCCACCACATTCCTTGATCGATTGGGCGCTAGTGAACGAGTCGTTGGCCTGGTCGTCATGTCGGGAACGTTGATTGTGATTGGCACCCAACTCGCTGTCTTTCGATTCACCCGCGGGCGATCGCGCCTGCGGACCCTGTCGTTCATGTTCGGCCTCTTCGGAATTGGGTTTGTCTTTGGCACTGCGGCTGTCGATCAACGATTGATCATCGCCATTGCCTGTGTTGTGGCAGCGCAATGCATCGGAGCATTGGGTGAAGCCTGCCTGGGTCCTACCCGTGGGCCGCTCACTGCCGATTTGGCGCCACCACAGCTGTTGGGGCGGTACAGCGGTTTGCAAACCATGTTGTTCCAGGGTGGTTTCGGCATCTCAATTGGATTGGGAGGCCTCATGCTCGATGTCAGCTTCCGCGGCACATGGATTCTGGGTGCCGTGCTGGCTGTCGCTGGTGCGGTGTGGGCGTTTCAGATGAATCACATCATTCCTGAACACGCCAGAATCTCACCATAGAACCTCGCGATAGAACCTCGGGTAGCCTGGCTCATCGTGAGCGCCACAGGGGATCCTTCTAGTGCCGTGAGCATGTCTAGTGCCGTACGCATGTCCGGCGTAGTGGCATTACTGGGTACGTTCCCGGCGTTGTCTGGGTTCGATATTGACGTCGCTCGTGGTGAAGTGGTTGCCCTACGCGGTCCAAACGGGGCGGGCAAAACCACGGTTCTGAAAGTTGCCGCCGGGCTGATCCCGGTCCAGCGCGGCGTTATCACCGTCCTCGGAAGTGACGTTCGCGTCGACCGTCGATCCATTCGCCGACATCTTGGTCTTCTGGGTCACGCAACTGGACTGTATGCAGACCTATCAGTTACACAAAACGTGCAGTTCGCCGTTCGAGCCGCCGGGACGGGCGCCAGTGCATCTGATGCGAAGAAGTCTGTTGAAGCAGCGCTGGAACGCCTTGGACTGAACGGCCGACTGAAAGATCTGCAGGTCGCACACTTGTCGGCTGGTCAGCGACGTCGGGTTGCGCTGGCATCGTTGGTCGCTCGTCAGGTGTCGGTGTGGCTCCTTGATGAACCCCATGCATCATTAGATCCTGAGGGCCGAGACCTGTTAGACGAACTGATTGCTGAGGCTGCTAATCGGGGCACCACCGTGATCATGGCGTCGCACGATTTGGATCGGGCCGATCAGATCGCCGACCGGGTTCTTCGATTGCAGGGTGGGCGGATCGTGACGGAGAACTCCCATGTGGCGTGACGCTCGAATCGTGATGGCCAAAGACTTGGCGATTGAACGCAAAGCAAAGGTTGCCCTGCGACAGGTCTTGCCATTCGTGTTTTCGCTGGTGCTGTTGTTTGCGTTTGCCCTTGATCGCGTGCTGGTCGATGATCCCCTGGTGTCGGGTGACACGGTGCCGGTTCCCTTTGTGGCCCCGGGGGTGTTTTGGCTCGCAGTGTTGTTCAGCGCCGTGCTGCTCATCCAACGATCAATAGGTCTCGAAGTGGACGACGGTTCGTGGGATCAACTGCGGTTGTGGGGGATCGATCCGGTTGGTGTGTTCGTGGGGAAGGCAACCGTGGTTGCGTTGCAGTTGTTCGTCATCGAACTGATACTCGGCGTGGCCATGACGGCTGCATTTCAGGTTTCGCTTCCCCGCACAGCAAGCGCTATATCGCTCCTGCTGATTGTTGCAGTGTTGACAACGATCGCTCTCAGCGCAATCGCTAGCTGTTACGGCGCGTTGTCAGCTGGAATACGGGTTCGTGAGACACTGGTACCGGTCCTGTTATTGCCCGTTACCGTCCCGCTGCTTCTTGCTTCGGTGCAGGCGTGGCAGGGTGCTTTCACTGCAGAAACATCAAGTGGCTGGGCCTGGGTTCGGCTACTCGGTGTGCTGTGCGTGATCTACGTCGCCACCGGGGTTCTCTCTTACGGGGCGTTGATGGAGGAATGACCAAGTGACGAGTAAACCGACTGCCAATCTTGACCACAAGGCGAACCCTGTTGCAGGCCAATCCGTGTCGCTCACCGACGGTCGCACTGCGTCATGGTTGCTGGGTATCGCCTCGTTCTTGCTGCTTGGCGCGGTGCTCATTCTTGGCGTCACCACCCCAGCGCCGGACTATCTGCAAGGGCAAGCATCACGGTTGATTTACGTTCACCCGGCAATGGCTTGGGTTGCCTATGCAGCGTTTGCCACCAACGTGGTGTGTGGGCTGCTGTGGCTGTGGCCCCGAACTCGCAAAATCGGATGGGATCATGCGGCTGGCGCGGCGGCACACATCGGCGTTTTTTATGTGGCGATGACCTTTGTGCTTGGTGCCATCTGGGGCAAAGGAACGTGGGGAACCTACTTCCGTTTAAAGGATGCCCGGATGGCCAGCACCCTGGTGCTGTTGCTGATGTATCTCGGTGTGGTCACCCTGCGTCAATTGCCAGCTGCGGCCAACGTACGCGCTCGACGAACTGCGCTTGGCTCTGTGCTGGCGTTTATCAACGTGCCCGTAGTGCACTTCTCAGTGAAGTGGTGGGACACGTTGCATCAAGGCCCAACACTGGCCAAGCCCGGCAAGAAAAC
>JANMEI010000647.1:0-2648 GCA_031376865.1 Acidimicrobiia bacterium
GGGGCAAGGCATCGGCGGCCAACTCTTGAGCACCGCCACCGATTATCTTGCCGGATTGGGACTGAGTCAACTGCGTGCGTTCGTGCGCGAACCGTCGCTACCGTTCGCCCGTCATCGTGGCTATACCCCCAGCAGATCTGCGCAGTGGGCGGCGGTCCGTTTGTCCGCCTTGGGAAACGTGCCAATCGCGGTGCCTGCAGGTATTGAGGTCGTGACCTTCTCCAAGTTGGATTCGCATGCGGTGTTTGCCGCTGATGCCTTGGTGACCATGGATGAGCCAAACGATGTTCCACCAACTCCGCAGTCTTTCAAATCGTGGACACAAGATGTGTGGCTCAACCCCGATATCGACTATTCATGCAGCGTTGCTTGTGTTCAGGGTAGCGAAGTAGTTGCATTCAGCATCGTGTTGCGAGACGGAGACCGCTTGTGGTCTGACATGACGGGCACGGTGCGATCGCATCGAGGACAGGGTTTGGCGTACCTGGCTAAGTCCTCGGCGCTCCGGCTGGCAGCTGCAGCTGGTGCAACCGATGCGTTCACAGGGATGGATTCCGAGAATGCAGCCATGCTGGCGATCAATCATCGGCTTGGCTATCGAACAGTCGACACCATGTGGTCGTGCTTGAAATCGCTGTAATCGCGCCGAAATAGTTGGCAAAGTCGCTCTGAGAGCGACGTTGCCTACGAGTTGGCCGACGGTTCATTCGATGCCGCCGAACATTTTGTTCACTGCGGTTTGTTTGATGAAGTTGGCCAACCGTGACTGAAACACCTCGGGTTGTTTGCGTGTTTCTTCGATGTAGCTAATTCGTACGCGTTGATACAAGCCGGGAAACGCTTCGAAGTTCTCCCACGTCGTTGGGTCAGCTTGCAGTGCGGCAATGATGTCCGGAGCGATCGAGAACGATTCAAGTGAAAGGTCTGGCAGTACAGCGCGGCCTGCATCAGTCATCAGGCCTTCGTCGATGAGACGCCTAGCTCGTTCTTTGTTGAGTTCGGTCCAATTGCCCTTTGGGCGACGTGGCGTAAACCGTTGTGCAGAGTGCTCAGCGTCGAAGGTTTTTCCGATCCCATCGATCCACCCAAAGCACAGCGCCTCAAACACTGATTCTTTGTAGGTCACCCCGGGGTTCTTCTTGGGTGACACCAACCAAATTTCAGTTTTCGTGGTGTGATTGGCTGTCAACCAATTTCGCCACTCCGCTCGGTTGGTTGGTCTGAAGATGTCAGTAATGTCCACGAGACAATTGTAGGAACGTCTAGTCGGTCAGCTAGCCCCGATTGCAAGGAGTCATACCGGGCAAGGTCGGTAGAAGGACCAGTTTGAATTGACGGCCGTCCTCTTCGAAAAAGAGTTGTTGGTTGGGGCTCGTGGAACTCAACTGGGCGAACTCGGAGAACAGCTTGTCTGCCGCCGCAAACTGCACGACGTTGCACCACACCTTTCCCTTCGGAATGGGTCCAAGGTTGATCGTCGGCCGCGTCCACGGGATATCTGTTGGTGTGCTGTATCCATCTTGATTTGCCCATAACTCGTATGTGGCCGGACGATAGGCGGTTACTTCGCCCAGTCGATCATTGGTTGGTTCGTTGATCATCGTGTCGAGTCGCTGAAGGATTGCATCGAACAATTTTCGTCGAGCTGCCTGCTGAGGAGTCAATCGAGAAAGTTCCGTTGCCGACAGCACCTGCTGACGCTGCCGATACGTTAAGCCGCCAAGCTCAAACGCAAGATCCGACGTTAAAGTCGTCTGATCATTGACGCCAGAGGAACCATCGGCAAAGCCAAAATCGACCTGCGGACCAACGAAGCCGCCAGCTACCAATTCTTGGGTGAGCAACTGCAACTCAGCTGTCCCAATACTGCGAGACTGCCCCGCAACAGCCAGAGGGAACTTCTCCGACGTTGGCGCTGACATCAGCAACCCTTGCGCAATTTGCACCCGGGGTAGCTTGTAAGAATGTGGAAATAGCAGTTGATCACCACTGTCTTTCAATGTCACCCGATTGATGACTGCTGCAGTTTGCGTGATCTGTTGCCGGACCGTTGTCGGTGAACCCCAATTTTTCAGTGGGTTCAGGCCGATAGCCAATCCAATCAACCACATAGCCACGTTGATTGAAACCGCAATCACGAGAGCACGAACGGTACGTTGTCGAAGGAGTGACTGTTTCATTGTTCCTTTGACGCCGACAGAGGCGAATTCGTTTCCACCTGATCAGAAGTTGGAACGCTAGCGGTGCAGCGATGAATCCGTCTGCCGGGCTCGGGTGCGGACAGTGAACACGGTATCGCCGCTCAGTACCGCACTGCGGGCGAAGAGCCGGCCGTTTTCCCAGTTTGAGAGGCCAAGTTCAGGGGCATTCAACGCGAACTGGCCATCTACCCAGCGCGTGAAACCATCACCCACGAACGGGCAATCGACCGCTTGGACGAAGTGATCCTGTTCTGCCTGGTCATCGCTGATCAGTGTTGCCACCAACCTGGGTGAATAGCGATTACACAGTTCAATACCCGCATCGAGGGAATCAACCAACACCAGCGTCACTTCGGGTGAACCCTCCCACTCCCACTCGGTTCCAAGCTGCGTTGCGGATAGCCAACTTGCGGCCGGTTCCTGGGCCGCACCTTCAGCCCGCACGAT
>JANMEI010000666.1:0-1322 GCA_031376865.1 Acidimicrobiia bacterium
GAAGACGTACAGCAGGAACGACGACACCAAGGCAATGATCATGATGAAGATCGCTCCCGGAAGGGTGATGCGGTTCAACAATCTCTGCAAGAAGCGCTCGGTGTCTCGACCCGGACGGATCGGCCGAATGTAGCCGCCCTGCTTTTGCAAGCTCTCGGCTTGCTGATGTGGATCGAACGAGATCGCCGTATAGAAATAGGCGAAGAACACGATCAACGTGCCATAGAACGCGATGTACCAGAGGTTGTCGGAACGCACCAGGTTGTCGTTGATCCACTGACGAACACCCGCAGGGAACACACCAGCCAACAACACGGGGAAGTTCAAGACCGAGCTCGCGAAAATCAACGGCACGACGCCAGCCTGATTGACCTTCAACGGAATGTACGTGTTTTGCCCGCCCATCATGCGACGACCAACCATCCGCTTCGCGAACTCGACCGGGATACGACGCTGCCCGTTGTCGATGAACACAATGGCAACGATCATCGCCAAGATGAACGCAATGATGATGATGAACGTTGTCCAACCTTGAGACTTACGAATGTTCTCCAGTTCGAACGGAAGACGGCTGACGACGTTTGCGAAGATCAAAATGGACATGCCGTTGCCGATACCGCGTTGCGTAATGAGTTCGCCAAACCACATCACTAGCGCCACGCCGCCGGTCAATGTCAGAACAACGAGCAACACACGAGGGACGGTGTACTTACCATCGAACAAGTCGAAGTTGCCTTCGCCAGCCGAACCGAACAATCCGCGGCCGCCCTGGTGGAAAATGTATGAGTACGTAGCAGCCTGCATGACGCCCAATGCAATGCCCAAGTAGCGGGTCCACTGGGTGATCTTCTTTTGGCCGGTTGCGCCCTCTTTGGACCACTTCTCGAGCTTTGGAATGACCACGGTGAGCAGCTGCATGATGATCGACGCCGTGATGTACGGCATGATGCCAAGCGCAAACACCGAGAACTGGGTGAGCGCACCACCCGAGAACAGATCCAAGAAGTTGACGATGCCACCAGCGTCGCTGCCCGCATCTTTCAACCGACGAACTTGGTCGAGCGAAATGCCCGGAACCGAGATGTGAGTACCAAGGCGATACAGGGCCAAGATGAAAAAGGTAAACAGGATCTTCTTGCGAAGCTCGGGTACCTTAAAGACATTCAGCAGGCTGGACACAAACGGTCCTTTCGGGAGCGATCACTGCACTGGAGGGCCAGGCACTTTCGTGCACCTTGCCAACAGGACAAACAAACGGGGTAAGACGGGTGAAACGTTAGGGGCTGCCGGTCACTAGTTGAGGCATCGACCAGGTCGAGTTC
>JANMEI010000702.1:0-1907 GCA_031376865.1 Acidimicrobiia bacterium
CGTTCAGCGAAGCTCTCGCCACAATCAGCTGTGCTTCGTCCAGCCCATGATCGGCCGCTTTCTGGCGCGATTCGAAATCACGTTGACGGCAGCTCCGTTTACAAAACACCCTTGGTCGGCCCCGCCCGACCTGAGTCACCGGGCGGCGACACCAACGACATGCCAGCGGTACACCCGCAAGTTGGCTGCTACCGGGTTGGCTGGCATCAGAATCTAATGAATCTTTGACCATGTCACCAGGATCGCGCTTCGTTGACCACAATGGTGCGATGGCAGATGCACCAACCGCGGCTTCGAGGCTCGCCCGAACGACCGCACGCACCCTGCCAGTGGGTGCTGTTCCCCCCGAAGCGTTCTTCATCGTTTCTGCCGTTGCTCAGTATGCCGGTGCGGTAATCGCCAAGAAACTCTTCAACGAAGTGGGGCCCGGCACGGTTGCGTGGTTCCGGGTGTTCACCGCTGCGATTGCGCTAACGCTCTTCAGTCGGGCATGGACCCGCACATGGGACCGTGCCGCGTTGACCTCGGCGGCGCTGTTTGGCATCGCCACCGCGGCGATGAACCTGTTCTTCTATTTAGCCATTCAACGGATCAACCTCGGCATCGGTGTGGCCATTGAATTTATCGGCCCGATAAGCGTTGCTGCTGCGCGCACCAGGACCGGGCGGAACTGGATGGCGTTGCTGCTGGCGGCGATCGGGGTCGTCGTGCTGGCCGGTCTGCAGTTCTCGGTGGGCGACCCGGTGGGGTTGCTTTTCATGCTGTGCGCATCGGCTTGTTGGGCTGCGTACATTGTGCTTGGTTCACGGATGGCAAAGTCCAGCAACGGGCTGGCCGGGCTCGGCGTTGGGTTGTTTATGGGTGCGATAGCTATTGCTCCATTTGGCGTTAGCGGAAGCGGCGAGGTGTTCCGATCTCCTCGCCTGCTGTTTCTCTGTGCTTGCGTTGGCATGTTCTCCAGCGCCATCGCCTACGGCGTTGATCAAATCACGATGAAACGAATCAGTGCTCGGCGCTTCGCCATTTTGAGCGCGTTGCTTCCTGTCACTGCCGTGTTCGCTGGGTTGTTGTTCCTGGGTGAAACACTCAGCGCCCTCGACGTGGTCGGCGTATCACTCGTTGTCATTGCCGTTCTCGTGCAAGAACGAGACGGGGCTACACCGCAATGAACACCATCAACAGAGTCAACAAAACGCCTGAGTTTGTCAACCGCGGCCCGGCAGCAGGTCGACTGCCGCTACCAACCGAGATGACCCTTCTCCAGGGTTTAGCAATTGCCCGCTGGTGTTCGTGGGGTTGGGTGGTGGTAACCACCGTGCTGCAACGAGATGACTTAAAGCGACCGGTCATGGCCAGCATCTTCATCTTCCTGGCGCTCCTCGGTTGTGCTGTGTGCACATACCAATTAATCCGCGCTCCGCGTTGGCTGCTTTCCAAACGACTCGCCTGCACCGAAGCTGGGTTTAGTGCCTTCATGCTGATCGCCGATGGGTGGGTGTTCAAACCCGATCACAATTTCGTCGGTGGGCAGAGCCTCGCTTCAAGTGGACCACTCGTGGCAGCCATGGCTGCAGCATTTGTCTTGGGGCCACGCCTTGGATCGTTGCTCGCCGCACTCGTAGGCATGACCCGAATCCCTGGTGGCCTGATTAATGGCGTCGACGCATGGCCTGCCGACCGGTTGCTGTCGGTATCATCAACCGTCATCCAGTATGCGATCGCGGCCCTGATGTTTGGGTTGGTCACCAAACGCCTGCGGATCGTCGAAACCGAGGTGGTGAGCCGCCGGGCACGAGATGATGTTGCAGCAACGCTGCACGATGGTGTTTTGCAAACACTGGCGCTAGTCGAGCGGCGCACCCGAGACTCAGACCCCGAGTTAGCAGCAGAGGCCAGGCTCAGTGACC
>JANMEI010000723.1:0-4332 GCA_031376865.1 Acidimicrobiia bacterium
CCAGCCGTCGCCGACTGTTTCACCCGGCGTCAGTTGGGCAAGTTCGATTACCGGATCTGGCTCGTCGGTCCTGTCGAACACATGAAAGTCAGAGACCAGCGCGAACCCGAGGAGTGATGACGTCGCGCAGCACTGCTCCTCGACTCCGCCGGATCGCATGTTGGGCCGCCAGGGCCCTGGCGCAAACCGGTGGCCGGAGCGGTCCAAGTCGAACAGGTCATGCTCTTCGTTTCGATCAATGCCGTGCGGGGTAGGTCCGAACCATCGGGTGGGATCGGTGCCAACCGAGACGAGTAACGCGTTGTACATCACTCGTTCCAACATTCGATCGACTTCGGTTTCGCGTCCGACAGATGCGAGAACGGGACGCAGCGCCACCAACGCTCGAAGCCAGCCGAGGGTGGTACACGTTCGACAGAAGCCATCGATATGGTTTGCGCCAAATGGACGGACGAGATCATGACCGGTTCCGTTTGGCTGCTCGGCGATGGCGCCGGTGAGATACAAGCGGTTGCTGACAAGTTCGTCGAACAGATTGATTGCGCCCTGCGAAAGATACCGTCGACGGGGGTCATCGGCGATGAGCGCGAGCGTTTCGATAAACCTCGTCACTCGTTGAGCATTGCCACCGAGTAGTACCAAACGGTGAAGTTCGTTGCCTGCGACCGCGTCGAGAACGTGGCGAACTGAACTGCGTGCACGAGTGAGTAATGCTGAATCAACATGAGTGGTGGCGCGGAGCAGCGGCGCAGCTAGGTCGATCATGCCGATCAGTTCCGATTCGACAAGTTTGTGAGCGGCTAGTTGTTCAGGCGTTGGGTCGTCTGGCGAGGCACTTTGTCGTTTTAACCGACCGAGACGGGTAACTGTCCGTGCACATATGAGCTCCATTGATTCCATCGCCCGGTCTGCGACGGGTCCTTCGAGTAACTCGGCCAGTGCACATAGGAGTGACAGCACTGCTCCAACGGACTCAGGATGGCCGGTTTCCGCAAACTGCGACACTCGGTCAACGTCACGGCACGAGTCGCTGAAACTGACTAGCGCCGCAGCAACCACTTCTTCTTGGTTGAGTCGTATTGCGGCTTCGATGGCACCAAGCGCGGTGGGATCGGCGTCGATGCCACTGAGGCAACGGTCACCGAGTTCGGTGATGAGGGTCACCACTCCTTGGTCTCCGGACTGGCGAATCCTCCAACCCAATACCGACGTCAGCCCAAGCTGCGTGCGGATCAGGTTGGTGGACATAGCGAGTTGACGGTAACGCAGGCGCTGTTATGCGCGAGCTTGGCCGAGTACTTTCTCGATTGTCGACATATCGAACGGGCTGCTCATCCCCAAGATGAGGTGATGAATGCCTGCGGCACGGTATGCGTCGATGTCGAGGTCAGGAGTTGCGTTGGTCAACGTGGTCCGTTCGATCTTCGCTGGGTCGGTTCCTTCGACCTTGCACCACTCGTCGATGATTGCGTTTTTGGCTTTCAGTTCGTCGGGAGTTCCGAAGCCGTTCCACATTTGTGCGTGGCGAGCAACGAGTCGGAGCGTTACTTTTTCGCCGCCTCCACCAATCAAGATGGGTAGCGGCCCGAGCGGTGCCGGGTTGAGTTTGGCGATGCGGTCAACGATGATCGGAAGTGCTTCACCAAGCAGCTTGAGCCGTCCCGGTGCTGTCCCAAATTCGTAGCCGTATTCGGTGTAGTCGCGCTCGAACCAGCCGGAGCCGATACCCAACACGAATCGACCGCCAGAGATGTGATCGATGGTTCGGGCCATGTCGGCGAGCAGCTGAGGATTTCGGTACGAGTTGCACGTCACGAGCGCGCCGATTTGGGCGTGCTGGGTAGTTGCGGCCATCGCGGCCAGCAGGGTGTATCCCTCGAAGTGTGCAGCGTCGGGATCGCCGAACAGGGGGTAGAAGTGATCCCACGTCCAGAGCGAGTCAACGCCCATGGCGTCGGCTTGTTCCCAGGCCCGGCGCATCTCAGCCAACGTGGTGCCTTGCGGCTGAATTTGAACGCCAATCTTCATTGTTTACTCCTGTTGGGGGATCGATTGAGGTGACACGTGAGCGGTAGGTGAGGGTGTATCGAGTGAGCATGCATCAGGTAAGGGTGTATCGATGACGTAGTGACCCTGGTCCTCGGACACGACGAACGTCTTTGCGCTGATGCGGGGGTTATGCATGCACTCGCCGGTTCGAACATCGATTAACCAATGATGCCAGGGGCACTCGACATAGTTGCCACGCCGCCGGCCGGCGTTGAGCGCAACTTGATAATGGGGGCACGAGTTTTCAATGGCAAACACACCATCGGATTCCACGTGAACCAGCACCGATGCGTCACCCACGGTGACGGTCCGGCGCCAGCCAGGATACAGATCTTCGACTCTCCCGAGGACCACCCGCACAATCGGGGGTGCCTCGGGCAGAGATAACGGCTGCTCGGGTGACACCCCTTCACACTACGCGAGACTGGTGGGGTGGAGGGCTTTGGCGTTGATCGACGAAGAGTTTCGTGGTCGCCGAGATGGCTTCTCTTGGCGCACCGGCGGAACAGTAACGCTCGACGATGCTGCCATGACACACTCGGGGGGTGAACGTGAGTGATGAACCCCAGGTCCTGATCATCGGCGCCGGGCTGTCTGGATTGGTCGCTGCATCGGTTTTGGCCGAACACGGGATTCGGTCGCTCGTGCTGGATAAGGGCAGGGCTCCTGGTGGTCGGTTGGCCACGCGACGCCTGTTGTCGTCGCCGGGCCAGCTTGCACGGGCCGATCATGGTGCGCAGTTCTTCACGGTCCGCTCACCGGATTTTGCCGAGTTGGTGCACCAGTGGCGTCGCGCTGGCATCGTGCGCGAGTGGTGTCAGGGTTTTAGTGCTGCAGGCGATGGGCATCCTCGGTATTGCGCTGAAGGTGGCATGAACACGATCGCCAAGTATTTGTCGTCAACGCTTGATGTCGAGTCCGAGGTGACCATCAGTTCGGTACAAGATGGT
Organism: Acidimicrobiia bacterium; assembly: GCA_031376865.1. Taxonomy (GTDB): domain Bacteria; phylum Actinomycetota; class Acidimicrobiia; order Acidimicrobiales; family JANYDT01; genus JANNBN01. The sequence goes on from JANMEI010000723.1 coordinate 3,000, forward strand.
TGGCTAGCGACGGGCGACGATGGACGATCGGATCTACCTTCGACCGACCCGAAGGGTCGATCGTGGTCTGCTCCGGTCGTGCTGTTATCAGCACCGGTGCCGCAGTCACTTGCGTTGCTTGACGCAGGAAACGTCGTCTTGCCCGCTGCCGATCGAACTGCGCTCGAAACCATTTCATATGCGCGCTGTCTTGCGTTGATGTTGGTGCTCGATGGGTCGTCCACGGTGCCTGAGCCCGGTGGCGCCCAGCTGTCGGCGGCTCAGGATCCGATGTTTAGTTTCGTGGCTGACAATCACCGAAAAGGGGTGAGCGATGCGGTGACGCTCACGCTTCATGTGCACGACGCTCCATCCGTGTCGATGTGGGATGAGGACCGTGACGAAACCAAAGCCAAACTGATTGCAGCGGCGCGTCGGTGGACCGGATCTGCATCGGTTGTAGATGCCCAACTGCACGGCTGGAAGTATGCGCGGCCCCTCGTTTCGTATCCCGACGCGTGTCTGGCGTCGACGGGAGCGAGCGGCCTGCCGCTGGTCTTTATCGGCGATGCGTTCGGCGGGGCGAAAGTGGAAGGTGCAGCACTGTCTGGCCTTGCTGGTGCTGAACATGTTCTGTCCATCATCGGTAACTAATGGCGAACTGACAGCATCGAAGTTTCTTAAAAAGCATGGGTTGGTCTTGCGTTTGCGTGGTCGCTAGTTTTGGGCGGCCCGAACGATGGTGGAATCGGCGGCGCGCTGCGCGTCGGGGTACATCGAACCAAATCGCTCGACTACTTGATTCAGCCAGTATTGAGCTTCGATAGCCGCCCCGAGCGCAACGCATAACCGGACCAACTCGCGTCCCTCATCGAGCGAGGCCAGCGGCAAAAACCAACGAAGCCGTGCCAGGTCGGCAAGCGTGGTGAGGTCCCGCCTTCGCGCAGCGTGTTGTTTGAGGTTGGCAACCATTCGGGTGTAGATCGCATCGTCGTTGACGGGTGCCAGGTATTCGTGATGAAACGGTGCATGAGGGCGCCCGCTGAACATGCGGTCGTAGAGCGAACCGCACTCTTCGGTGGTGAGTAGCTGACCACCATGAAAACAATCGATGTACGTCACCTCGGATATGCCGATCAGGAAATGCCCGGGCAGGCCAACACCAAATGCGGGCACACCAATCCGTTGGGCCACATGCATCCACATTGCAGCAAGACCGATGGGAAGCCCTGTCCGACGGCGAAGTATGTCGGGCATAAACGAGTTTCGTGGATCGTGATAGTTCTGCTGGTCACCGACGAACCCGAATCCTTTGCCAGCACCATTGGTGCAGATGTCAATCAGTCGAGTGACC
>JANMEI010000729.1:0-6857 GCA_031376865.1 Acidimicrobiia bacterium
GTCTCGTACTTCGAGTCAAAGACGTCTGGCCGCGAACATCCAAACTGTTCTGTTTCGCAGGGAACGATCCGTGGCCCTCCGAAGCAGAAATCGTCGAACGGGTGGCGGTTCGATCATGCGTCCGAAGAGGTGCAGCAATCGATCTCGTTCTAGACCGGTCACGCGAATCGAGGTCCATGTTCGTTTATGCCAAGGCACGAGGACGCGATGTCATTTTTTGGCAATCCTCACGAACGGCCCGTCAGGCTCGACCAAACGTAACGTTACCTACCAGTCGCGCAAGTGGCCAAACACTCCACATCGTCGTCGACAGCCACGAACGGTACCCATGGAACTTCTCGCATCAACAAGCCACCACGGCTCGACAAGCGCTCCCCGTTGGCGACTATGCGGTATTGACGAATGCTGGTGGAGTGTTGGCTACCGTAGAACGTAAGTCCCTAGACGATCTTGTTTCCACATTAACTGGAGGGCGACTTCGCTACGTGTTGGCGGCTCTTGCGGAAGTCCCACATTCAGCACTTGTTGTTGAGGAACGATACTCACAACTGTTCAAGGTTCTCTATGCGCGTGCCTCGGTAATAGCTGAGGGACTGGCCGAGGCCCAGGTTCGATTTCCGACCGTACCCATAGTGTTTGCTGAAACGCGAGCGCTCGCCCAAGAGTGGACCTATCGATTCCTTGGAGCAGCGCTCGTCCACCACGATCAAACAATTGCGACTGACTCGTTGCACCACCTCAAACCTCTCCGGGCCACCGGCACCACGAAACCTGGTGAACCCACCCCGGCTGAGATTCGTTCGTGGGCTCTCGCTCACGGGATCGCCGTGTCGTCCAAGGGCCGACTGCGACCCGATGTGTGGGAGGCGTACCGTCGCTACCTCGACAACTCGGATGTTGCCGAAGTTCAGGGCTGATGAGCGGCACGACGAAGTCGATCGGCAACTGCAGTGGCGAGGTCACCAGTGGTTGGCGCAACAACATAGAGAAGTCGCAGACCACGGTCATCGGCTTCTCGTAAGCGTGCATACAGAATGGTTGCCACAGCATCGGCGTCGTAACTTGATGGTGCCTTTAGCATCGCTACGTCTTCAGGGGTATCGGGCCCTAGATAGCCAATATCGACGCCATGCTGTGTGATTTCTTCAGTTGACGCAATGATCTGAACCCCAGCACGCGGCGCATAATGACTGTCCAACATTCCCGGCGCGCGGCTTTCGCCGGTCGGAACCGCGTTAACGGGTCGACCGAGGACTCCTTCGATCTGCGGCGCTGTAATCGCACCAGGGCGAAGGATTTGTGGGTCCTGACCGTCAATCAATTCGACGATGGTCGATTCCACCCCGATTGTCGCCGCACCACCATCAAGCACGGTGCTGGTTAAACCATCTGCGCGCACATGATCTGCTGTGGTTGGACTGACGCCGCCGAACGGATTGGCTGAAGGTGCCACCACCCCGCCGTGTCGACCGAGCAATGAAATCAAGCTCAGGGCTAGTGGGTGATTTGGCATGCGAACCGCGACGGTGTCGCGCCCACCGGTGACTTCATCAAGGACATGGGTTTGGCGGGGCAGCACCAACGTGAGCGGGCCGGGCCAAAAGGCAGCAGCCAAACGGTGTGCGTCATCGGAATGCACCGTCCAATGGTCAAGCGCGCGAATCGATGCGATATGCACAATAAGCGGATGATCCACGGGACGGCCTTTCGCCGCAAACACCGATCGGACTGCCACCGGGTTGGTGGCGTCAGCGGCCAACCCGTAAACCGTTTCCGTTGGCATACCCACCAAGTGCCCGGATCGGATTGCGGCTGCGGCATCCCCAACTGGATCTGTTGCAGCGGGGCGCAACATGACGATCGGAGGAGGACTGGAAGGTGAGGCGTGTGCGTACAGTCGATCGGCGCTCGCCACATATCCAAAGCGTGCATACCAATTGACCAGCTCAGCTTGATACACGCTGACCGCCAACAGCGTGGTGTTGAACCCAAGGTCCAACGCAGTTTGATGGGCAGCTTTCATCAGCACCTGACCCAGTCCACTTCCAAAAGCTGCGGGCTCGACGGTGACTTTGGCAATCTCGGCTACATCACCGGCGGGGATCACCAGAACGCACCCTAGGAGCGTTGATCCCTCGCAACCGACCAACACCACCGCGCCTTCGGCCATCAACAACATCAATTGAGCATCCGTGAAGCGGTGACCGCTTGACCGCTCATCAACCCGTGCCTTCCAGGCCCGCTTCACCAGCGCAACGACGCCTGGCAGCTCACTTTCCAACGCCAACCTGATTTCCACGGTTGTGAGGCTACCGGCTCACTTGGATAGGTTCGGTGCCGTGACATCGACACCAGAACAGACACCAGAACAATCCGACGGCGCGCCGCAACGCAAGAACATGGATCGTTGGTTGGGTGATGGTGGCATGGGCATCATTGGTGGAATTGGTGCGGCCATCACTGCGTATGGGGTGAAGGAGGACTCGTATCGTGATCACGGATGGTCGAGCGGGACGTGGGAGCCGACCCTGTTGGCGTCCAACCCACACGGCATTGTTCAAGCAGGAGTGCACGCAGTGCTGCACGACGCGTTGATGAACTTCGCCATCAACTCGGCCTGCTTCGGCAAAGACCGCACTCGCGCCACGCTCGAAATGAAGACCGAGACCATGAAAGTGGCGTTGGTCGGCGAGTCGTTCGTGTTGCACGGCGAGGTAATCCGCATGGCCAAGCAGGTGGCCTACGCCGAAGGCCGGATCGTCGACGCCTCGGGAGAGCTCGTCAGCCGGTCCACCGGCACCTTCCTCCTGCAACGAGCGACCGCCCCCTCCTCCGACTGAGGTTGTTGAACCGTTTGACGCGTGCGGCGCGACAAACGGTTCAGCAACTTGGGGAAACGGGCTCGGATTGAATCCCGACAAAGTTGATCGGGTTTGTCGACTATCATCTTTTCTCAACGACAACTTCGTCAGTTTTTGAGGGGATCTACTCACATGACCTTGCGCCTGGGCGACATCGCACCCGACTTCACCGCTGCTACAACCCAGGGAGAGATCAACTTCCACGAATGGTTGGGCGACAGCTGGGGCGTTCTGTTCAGCCACCCGAAAGACTTCACCCCGGTGTGCACCACCGAATTGGGTCGAGTTGCGCACCTGAAGCCGGAGTTCGATCGCCGCAACACGAAGGTCATCGGCCTGTCGGTTGACCCTGTCGAGAGCCATCTCAAGTGGGAAGAAGACATCGCCGAGACCCAAGGTGCTGCGGTGAACTTCCCGATGATTGGCGACGCCGACAAAAAGGTGTCGGACCTTTACGACATGATTCACCCCAACGCATCAGACACGTTCACTGTCCGTAGCGTTTTTGTCATCGGTCCTGACAAAAAAGTGAAGCTCCAAATCACCTATCCCGCTTCCACCGGACGCAACTTCGATGAAATTCTTCGCGTCATCGACAGCTTGCAGCTCACCGCCAAGTACAAGGTAGCTACCCCAGTTGACTGGAAAGATGGCGCTGACGTCATCATCGGTGCCGCCGTGAGCGACGCTGAGGCCAAAGAACTGTTCCCGCAGGGCTGGACCACGGTGAAGCCGTATTTGCGAGTTTTACCTCAACCTGGTAAATAAACGTTTAAGTTTTCGCTGCATCTTGCTACATTTGGTCTGAGCGGCCAGTTCCAACCGGGGGGAAGGAACGGGCCGCTCACCTTTTGTTTGTGGTTTGGTTAGGTTGGACGGGTGGATGCATCGCTGGACAGCGGATCAACTCGCCCTGATTGGGTACAGGCAAACCCGTCGCGAATCGCTGCGTCGTTGGCCCGAGCGGTTGCGAAACCATCAGGCGGTTGGTGGGTGCTGGGAGCATCTCGCAGTTATCGCCGATCCATCCGTCGAAGGTTGAAGTCGACCAACACCACAGATCACGGTCCGTGGCAAGAGGTCGTGGCGGATCAAGAACTCGTGCTGTGGCGACCCGATGCAGACGGTCCGCTGCTTGCCGCGTCGGCCGTATGTCCACATATGGGTGCGCATCTGGGTGAAGGCCGTGTGGTCGATGGTTGTTTAGTGTGCCCGTGGCACGGACTGGCTCTTGCTGAAAAGGGGCACGGCTCGTGGCGGACGATGCCGGTATACGACGACGGTGTGTTGACCTGGGTGCAGTTAGATCCATCCGCGGCCGACGCACTTCCTGCTCCCATCTTGGCGAAACGACCCGATGTGTTTCTTGACGGCGTCATCCGGCGCGATGCCACCTGTGAACCCGCCGATGTGATTGCCAATCGCCTGGACCCCTGGCACGGCGCGCACTTTCATCCGTATGCCTTCACCGGACTTCGCGTCATCGAAGAACGCGACGATGCGATTGATCTTGAGGTGGCTTACAAGGTGGTGGGTAAATACTCGGTGAAGGTGACTGCGAGATTTGAAACGCCGGACCCGCGCACCATTGTGATGACGATCATCGACGGCGAAGGAACCGGGTCCGTGGTTGAAACCCATGCCCGGTTGATTACCTCCGCCGGGCTCGGCCGCCCACCGCGCACAGCCGTGATCGAAGCAACCTTGGCTACCTCTGATCGGCACGGTTTTGAACACGCCTTAAAGGGTGCTGCGCTTGCGAGACCCCTGATCAAATTATCGGCAGCGCGCTTATGGAAAGACGACGCTGCCTACGCGGAACGTTTGCATCACTTACGAGCCCGCTAACCCCACAGCGCGGCGTGAGCGGCTTTGGAGAACTCGGTGCCACAGGCAGTCTGCGACAGTTCACCCTCACCTAACGGTTCTCTCACGTCAAATGATCCGTTTACCTGTTGACCGTCGGCAAGTTGTCCGGTGATCGACATGTTGAAAACCAAGCCACCAACACACGCTTCTTTAGGTGACTGCTTCAATCGGTCGGCGTTCGCCGAAATCCACGCGCACGCCAATTCTGGGTTACCTGCCTCATCGTTGGCAACAAAACCTGATCCTTGAGCCGTTGGAGTTACGCCGCACGTCAGGAGGTATGACTGCGAGTCACCGAAATCCATTTTATCTTCCATCATCGTGATCTGAAACGAGTTCGGGCCCGAAGGACGATCAGGTAAGACCGCCTGATTGAGGAGGTCGACGTTCTCTTGCTCGACCCTGAGGTCTTTTTGGGCTGTTGCTACGGAACCAGAACCACCCGCAAGCCCGATAGCTAACAGCGCACATGCAACGGCAACTGCCGCGCCGATGGCACCGTGGCGAACCTCGTTGGGATCAGCCTGGTTGGGCATCAACGTGGTGCGCTCGAGCATCAACCAACCGAGGCCAAACCCGACCGCCAAACCACCGACAATCGCGCCGAGCGAACCCAGTCCGCTGAACAACGAACTGAACAAAAACCACAACGCAAACCATCCAACGAATCCAACGTTTTGCATTCGCGGGATCATCAACCGCCCCAGCGACCCGCGTCGCTGCCCAGCCAATTGCGCGCCAACCATCCCGCCCGACAAAGCCAGCCCGCCAAACGTGGCGCCGTGAGGAACTAGCAGCAGACACACCAACGCACCGCCGAACATCGATGCCATCGCCAGTGCGAGAAACCGGGCCAATCGCAACCGGGGCGACAGAAATCGACCGATCCACCAGGTGGCAGCGAGGTTGATCGCCAATGAGATCAGCGACTGGTGGGCCACGGTGCCGGTAAACAGCCGCCACCATTCGAACTTGATCGCATCAGTTGAAAGCGAGAAACGATCGATCCCGCTCAACGGTGAGGTGGGCCCAGATGCAACAAACATTGACAGGTTGGCAGCCGCCACCACCCCAAGCACGATCCACAACGGAGCCAAGCGGTTAGCCGAAAACTCAGTGGCGACCACCGTCGCTCGGCCTTTGGCCGTATCGGTCGAACCCACGACACGACCCTTGGCGCACTCACCACATTTAGAACCAACAGCAGCTGGGATCAGGCACTCGTAGCAAAAGGGACGATTGCAACTGGTGCACGACAGGTACGTTTCAACGGTTTGATGCCTCGTGCAGTTCGCCACGGGTTCATCTTGACTCATTCCTTGCATAGCTTTGGAATATGCAATTCGATCCTCGATGGTCGCGTGACGACCTCGCTGTGCTGGCATCACATCACATCGTCCTGTATGCCGGTCGAGTCATCTTCGATGCCCAGCCTCCGATTGAACCAGAAACACTGGACTGGGTGCGGTCCAAATGTGCCGGCCCGATTCCGCAATCGCTGATCGACTTATGGACAATCACCGCAGGTGGGTCGTTGGACTACGACCTCACGATCGAGATAGGCAACGGACGCCACCAGTTCAGTTGGACCGAGTTGTTTTATCGAGGCTCTGATTCATATCGAGATCTGGATGGATGGATTGAGCACGAACTGGAACTCGTTGACGAGGTGCATGACCGAGCCGAAACCATTTCCCCCAACACAACGGACTGGCTTCCGATTGGTGGGTTTGAATATCTGTGTCGGACCTACGTCAACGTCGCCAATGATGAGCGGAATGGTCAGGTAGGTGTCTGGATGTACGGGCTCCCACCAGCGTGGGAAGGGCGCCTACACGAGGACAGTTTTGCCGTGCTGGCGCAAGATCTCATCCAGGCGTTCGGGCTCCTTCGATTGGAAGTGGACCCTCGAACCGCCAGTGCAGATGCATATCCTTCAGGGCTGTCGTTGATGGATTTCGTCGCCGACCGGGTAGCCCTTCATTCCCTTGATGGAGCGCTGGCCGAACGGTTGATCGAGTACTACGTGCAGACTGCATTGGCTGAACTCGGGAGTTAGTTGGCCCTTGCGGTCGCCTTCCGACTGCGTTGCCAGCGTTGCAACTTCGTCAGTACCCCGGTGGTGGG